>CAZSBV010000325.1:0-2167 GCA_964605105.1 uncultured Lachnospiraceae bacterium
TATTAAACTTACTATTAAGTGGTTCTTTGAAAATGAAGACTGGATGAAGAACGTGACAAGTGGTGACTATCAGAAATACTACGAAGATATGTACAGCGGAAAATAAAGGAGAAGACCATGAAAGGTATTATTTTAGCCGGAGGAAGCGGCACAAGATTGTATCCATTAACAAAAGCGATTTCCAAACAGATCATGCCTGTATATGACAAGCCAATGATTTATTATCCATTGTCTACTTTAATGCTGGCTGGAATCCGTGAAATTTTAATTATTTCCACTCCAAGAGATTTACCTACATTTAAAGAGTTATTTGGAACAGGAGAACAGTTGGGACTTTCTTTAAGCTATGCGATTCAGGAACAGCCAAGAGGTCTTGCAGAAGCATTTATCATTGGAGAAGAATTCATTGGAGATGATAATGTGGCTTTAGTTTTAGGAGATAATATTTTCTATGGACAGAGTTTTTCCAAATTGTTACGTGAAGTAGCAGCAAGAAAAGAAGGCGCAACCATTTTCGGATACTATGTAAGAGACCCAAGAGAATATGGCGTAGTAGAATTCGATGAAAATGGAACAGCTATTTCCATTGAAGAAAAACCACAGAATCCTAAGAGCAATTATGCGGTACCGGGACTTTATTTCTACGATAATGATGTTGTAGAAATTGCAAAAAATGTAAAACCATCTGCCCGTGGAGAAATTGAAATTACAGCAGTAAATAATGCTTATCTTGAAAAAGGTAAACTTCGTGTAGAAACTATGGGACGTGGATTTGCATGGTTAGATACCGGAAATCATGATTCCTTATTGGAAGCAGCGAACTTTGTGGAAGCGTTCCAGAAGAGACAGGGATTATACGTATCCTGTATTGAAGAAATTGCGTATAAGAGAGGCTTTATTACCAAAGAACAGTTATTAAAACTGGCAGAGCCTTTGATGAAGACAGAGTATGGACAATATTTGGTAGAGGTTGCAAATGGACTCTAAGTTCCTGAGAGTGACTCTCCTGATTTCCTTTTTGTTTATGGTCACCATTTTCTTTGTGGTGTTATATGCCAATGGAGTAGGACCGGGACAAAAAACAGAATCTGTTGAAACAGAGACAGTGGTTCAGGATGTAGTTCTATCCGGACAAATCGGAAATGATTTGTATGGCTGGATGGAAGATGAAACATTTTTTGATAAGGCTCCGGTAGTAGAAGAAGTAGATGAAGATGCTGTGAGAGTAAACTTAATTGCTACTTCTGTGGAAAAGGACATGCGTGTTACTGTAGCCGGGCCGGATGGAAAACCGGTGGAGGGTCAGTTTTTTAAGATTATTGTAGATGAGACAGATGAATATAAAGATTTAGACCGGGATGGAATCATTTATATAGCGGATTTGAAGGCTGGGGAATATCAGGTTTCGTTGGCAGAACAGGCGGGATTTATTGTTCCTGCAAGTCCTATGCCTGTAAAAGTTAAGGCAAGGGTAGAATATGTGGCAATTGGAGATATTTCTCTATTGATCAAGACTGAGGAAGAAGTGGATGCCATGGCAGAAGATGCGGGAAAAATAGAAGAAATCACAGATGCATCAGAGCCTACCGATTTACGTACCTCGTCCGTTGCCAAGTTGGGAATTGACGTTTCCAGATGGAATGAGGAAATCAATTGGAATAAAGTAAAGGATGCGGGAATTAAATATGCCATTATTCGAGCGGGGTATCGTGGAAGCGTGACCGGTGCGTTGGTAGAAGACTGGTATTTTAAGAAAAACGTAGAGGGTGCAACCGCAGCAGGAATTCCGGTAGGACTTTATTTCTTTACACAGGCAACCAATGAAGTGGAAGCCGTGGAAGAAGCCAGTATGGTCCTTTCCCTGTGTAAAGATTATGATATTACATATCCTATCTTTATCGATACCGAAGGTGCCGGTGGAGACGGAAGAGCAGATGAACTGGATAAAAAGACCAGAACAGCGGTATGTCAGGCATTCTGTGAGACCATCCGTAGCGCAGGATATGAAGCCGGAATCTATGCCAGCAAGAATTGGTTCAATAAAAATATAGATACTTCTGTTCTGAGCGATGATATTTATATCTGGCTGGCTGAATATGGAGATGCTGTAACATATGATGGAAGATATCATATGTGGCAGTACACATCTTCCGGCAGGGTTCTTGGA
>CAZSBV010000326.1:0-2151 GCA_964605105.1 uncultured Lachnospiraceae bacterium
TACAGAATATTCCGGAAGATCAGTACGAAGCGGCTCGTATCGACGGTGCAACCGTAGTTCAGCAGTTCCGTTATGTAACATTACCTTACATGATTTTCGTTTTAACTCCATATATCATTACCCAGTTTACAGGTAATATCAATAACTTTAATATTATCTACCTGCTTACAGGTGGTGGTCCTACATATGTCGGTGATTCTGCCGGTCAGACAGACTTGCTGGTTACATGGCTGTATAAATTATCCATTGATAAACAGCAGTACAACATGGGTGCCGTTATCGGTATCTTCACATTCATAGTTCTGGCAGTGGTTGCACTTGTTACATACCGGAACTCCGGATCATACAAAGATGAGGAGGGATTCAAATAATGGCTAAGAAAACTACTTCTATGAAGAAAAAATTATTAGTGACAGACATCATTGTCCACATTTTCCTGGTCATTGTGTCTATCGTCTGGTTAATCCCATTTGTCTGGATTGTTGCTCACAGTTTCCGTGGTGAGAGCCAGGGTATGTATTGCTCTACATTCTTCCCACGTGAATATACGTTAGATAACTACATTGGGCTTTTTACGGATGTAACAACCATGAACTTCCCTAGAATGTTCATGAATACCTTTATCATTGCAGTGTGTACTTGTCTTGTGTCTACATTTTTCGTGCTTTCAGTGGCTTACTGTTTGTCACGTGTGAAATGGACTATGCGTAAACCTTACATGAACATGGCTATGGTTATTAACTTATTCCCAGGTTTCATGTCCATGGTTGCAATCTACTTCCTGTTAAAGTCCATGGGACTGACAGAAGGTAACGGAATTCCAATTGCCCTTGTAATCTGTTTCTCAGCAGGTGCAGGTACGGGCTTCACAGTTATGAAGGGGTATATGGATACTATTCCAAAAGCGTTGGATGAGGCTGCTATGATTGATGGCTGTACTCGTTGGCAGACATTTTATAAGATTACATTACCATTATGTAAACCAATGGTTGTTTACCAGATTATTACATCATTCATGGGTCCTTGGGTAGACTTTATTTTTGCGAAGATTATCGTTCGTGCAGAAATTAAGTACGCAACGGTTTCCATTGGTATGTGGAAAATGCTGGAAATGGAATTTATCAATGGCTGGTTCACACGTTTCTGTGCGGCAGCAGTTCTGGTATCTATTCCAATTGCAATCCTGTTTATGATTACTCAGAAATTCTATCAGGAAGCAATGGGTGGTGCAGTAAAAGGATAATTCCTTTTTTACAATCAAATTTATGTATGATTTTTATCGGCCGGGGTGGTTTGCTCCGGCTGATTTGCGCGGAAGGCATAAGTCAAGCGGAAATACTTACATTTCAATTTGGCACTGCCCGCGATCTTGAAAACTTGATTTCAAGGTTGAAAAGAAAGGATAGGCTATGACAGAAAACGAAAAGAAAAAGAAAAGCGGATTGAGTGGGAATGGCTTGCGTTTATGGGGAACTATTTTTGTATTTGCCGGAATTATTGGTCGCGGTGTGGTTCAGGCTCATATGCTGGGAATGAAAGGAGCCGGATCACAGGAACTCTTGAATATTCTCAATACAATGCCTAATGCAATGACAATGGCTACCTTGTCGCTTGCATTACAGGTGGCAGAAACCTGTGCAGTACCGATTTTTGCAATGCTTTTAATAGAAGGTATACAGAATACATCTGATTTTAAAGAGTATTTTAAACGAGTAATCGGGCTTGCTGTGCTTAGTGAGATTCCATTTAATCTGGCATTTAGTGCAAAGCTTCTTGATTTTGAAAGCAGAAATCCGGTTTTTGGTGTGGTTCTTTGCATGTTCATGATGTATTTATGGGGAATGTATCAGGAAAACAGCAAAAAGAATAAGGTGCTTAAATTTTTTATTGCAGTAGTGACCATACTCTGGTGCCAGATGATGAAGGTAGATCATGGTGCAGCTTTCGTAATCATTGTTTCTATTTTTTGGATTTTCCGTAAAAATACTATTTTCTTCAATTTTGCAGGTGCTGCGGCAGCTATGATATGCTCATTGATATCTCCATTTTATCTGGCTTCACCTATGGGAGTGTTGGCGGTTCATTCTTACAATGGGGAGAAAAGCACCAACAGTCATAAATATAATTATTTGACCTACCCGGTATTGCTAA
>CAZSBV010000327.1:0-2142 GCA_964605105.1 uncultured Lachnospiraceae bacterium
GGTAAAAATCTAAGGGCAATGGTGACCATTGCCACCACTGCCACAATTAAAATACTATGTATATAATTCACGTTAAATTCTACTCCTCTAATCGCACATTTTATCTCCAAATCATAAGGAATATCTTACGTTATCTCTTCCACCTTACCTCTTTGTGCAATTAATAAAGACACGATTATGATCATCGTCGGAATTAAAAAGTTATCTGCTCCAAAAATTACAAGGCACACAATCGATGACGCCACACCAATCAATGCCGGCTTATGATTTTTCGTTGTCAGCCATTGTTCCACAAAAATAGTAACAAACAATGCCGTCAGTGCAAAGTCAATTCCCTCCACGTTAAAAGGAATGATATTACCCAAAAGAGAACCTATAATACTGCCTGTAACCCAGTAAGACTGATTAAATAAAGATACTAAAAAGTAATATTCTTTTGGCTCTTTCACCCCTTTTACAGATTCTTCACTACATACCAGGGAATAAGTCTCATCTGTCAGGGCAAAAATCAAATAAGGTTTCTTCTTTCCCGTCTCCTGATACCTTTCTACCATAGAAATTCCGTAGAACAAATGTCTGGCATTTACCATTAACGTAGTAATTGCCGTAGTTATCAGTGAAGCTCCTCCGCACAACAAATCAATTGTCAGATACTGCATAGAACCGGCATAAATAAAGCCACTCATGGCAATTGCCCAACCGACACCATATCCCTTAGTTTTCAACAAAATTCCAAAACCAATGGCCAGTACCAGATATCCTGTCATAACAGGTATGGTAGCTGTAAAAGCCTTCTTTACAGTATCTTTTGAAACTGCATTCATATGAATCTCCGTTCCGCCGCACATATCACAGCATAAATACTTATGTCAGCTGCTCAAATTTACAGCTGCTCTGTTACATCCAGCAAGAATACCTGGAAGTATTGTTCGCCACTATCCGGTCCATCTTCCAAATGACCAAAGTCGCTGACATAACCAACGGTGCCATCCTTACGGATAATACGATACTTAATATAATCCATCTTCCATTCTGTACTACCGACTTGATTCCAGATTTCCTGTTCAATTCGCTCTCTATCATCCGGATGTACCATACCCATAAAGGAATTTCCTACAAATTCCCTGAATTCTTCTACAGAATCACAGCGATAAATACTTGCTATAGATTTATCTACCGCAATCAATTCCTGACTACCGTCAGCTTTATATGTAATAAACCCACCCGGAGCTTTGGATAAATCAACCTTCTTGCCAAGATCATCCGTTTTACTCGGTTCAACCACATCATCTACAATAAAGTCCAAAGAAACAGCATCATGTTCTTTATTATAAATACCTCTGTAGTCTACCTTATTTTCGTCCCTGATCAGTGCTTCAAAATCATCAATATGCATTGGACGATAGAACAGATACCCTTGTGCATAACGAACTTTCATCTTTATCAGGAATTCTGCCTGCTCTTTTGTCTCTACCCCTTCTACAATAATAGGAAGATTCATTTCGTTGGACATTTTAATAATGGATTTTAAAATTGTAAGTCCTTTTTTTGCATCCTCTTCCTTCATATCCAGGAATTTCATATCGATTTTCAAAATATCCACAATTGCTTCTTTTAACATATTCAAAGAAGAATATCCGCTTCCGAAGTCGTCCATTAACAATGTGTATCCGGCATCTTCGAGATCTTTCAAAATATCTAAAACCTTGTTACCATCATCTACATAAGCACTTTCTGTAATTTCTACTTTTAAGTACTTCTTTTCAATTTTATATTTATCTGTCAGAGCATTTAACTCTTTTACAACATCCATGGAAAGCATGTCAATTCGAGATACATTAATAGAAATCGGAACCGGTTTAATGCCTTCATCTATCCACTTACGAATATGACTACATGCTTCTTCCCATACGTATAAATCCAAATCACTGATAAAACCATTCTTTTCCAGTACAGGAATAAACTGTCCCGGGAATATCATTCCTCTTTCCGGATGTTTCCAACGAACCAGAGCTTCTGCGCCGACAATCTTACCGGTAGTAATTCTACATTTTGGCTGTACTGCCAAATAAAACTGTCTTCTTTCTAATGCAATTCTTGATTCATTTAAAATATCCAGTTCTTTTTCAATTTCCTCTGTCA
>CAZSBV010000328.1:0-2142 GCA_964605105.1 uncultured Lachnospiraceae bacterium
GGGTTGTTACGATTAATATGCCTCGTATTGCTTACTTGTCTGCAAATAAGGACGACTTCTACAAGCGTTTAAATAAATTAATGGATATTTCCGCAAGAAGTTTAAAAATTAAGCGTGGTGTCATTTCCAAATTGTTGAATGAAGGCTTATATCCATATACAAGAAAATACCTTGGAAACTTTGATAATCATTTTTCCACGATTGGTCTGATCGGTATGAACGAAGTGGGGTTAAATGCAAATTGGCTTCGTGCAGATATGACAAGTACCAAGACGCAGGAATTTACACAGGAAGTTCTCAACCATATGAGAAAACGTCTCTCTGATTATCAGGAACAGTATGGCGATTTATATAACTTGGAAGCAACGCCTGCGGAAAGTACCACATACCGTCTGGCAAAACATGATAAGAAGAGATGGCCGTCCATCAAAACTGCGGGAAAAGAAGGAGATACTCCTTACTATACAAACTCTTCCCACTTGCCGGTGGAATTTACCAGTGATATTTTTGATGCTTTGGATATCCAGGATGAATTGCAGACACTGTATACTTCCGGTACGGTATTCCATGCGTTCTTAGGAGAAAAATTGCCGGATTGGAAAGCTGCTGCAAATTTAGTAAGAACCATTGCTGAAAATTACAAACTTCCGTATTATACGTTGTCTCCAACCTACTCTATCTGTAAAGAGCATGGTTATATTAAAGGGGAACAGCCGATTTGTCCGCATTGCCAGGCACCAACGGAAGTATACAGCCGAATTACAGGATACTACAGACCGGTACAGAACTGGAATGATGGTAAATTGCAGGAATATGCAAATCGTAAAGAATATGATGTGGCAACTTCTGTATTAAAAAGAACACCATCCTTGAACCGTATCGAAGATGATATGACAGAAACAGCAGAAACCACAGTAAAATATCTGTTTACAACAAAAACATGTCCTAATTGCCGTATTGCAAAAGAATACTTAAAGGATGAAGATTATATTCTTGTAGATGCGGAAGAAGAAGTGACACTGACACAACAGTATAAGGTAATGCAGGCACCAACCTTTGTTGTGGTAGATAAAGACGGCGTGCATAAATATGTAAATGCATCCAATATTAAAAAGTATGCAGATAATATATAGGCAAAAGAGCAAAATTAGTGTAAAATAGAAACAACTATTGAGGATTCATAATATGAATCCTCAGTTTATGTACAGACATTTTTAATATAAATGAGAGGGATAACATTATGATTAACAAATTAGTCAGCAAAATTCAGAAAACAGAAGCTCCAATCGTAGTTGGTCTTGATCCAATGATGAAATTCATTCCGGAACATATTACAAAAGCCGCTTTTGCAGAACATGGTGAAACATTAGAAGGGGCAGCAGAAGCTATCTGGCAGTACAATAAAGCAATCGTAGATAATATCTATGATTTAATTCCGGCAGTAAAACCACAGATTGCAATGTATGAACAGTTCGGTATTCCCGGACTTGTAGCATATAAGAAAACCATTGAATACTGCAAATCCAAAGACCTTGTAGTTATTGGTGATATCAAACGTGGTGACATCGGTTCTACATCGGAAGCATATGCAGTAGGACATATGGGTAAAGTACAGGTAGGAAGCAATTCTTTCTATGGTTTTGATGAAGACTTTGCAACTTTGGCTCCATACATGGGATCTGATACTATCAATCCTTTCAAAAAGATTTGTCAGGAAGAAAAGAAAGGTCTTTTCATTTTAGTAAAAACATCTAACCCAAGCAGTGGTGAGTTCCAGGATAGATTAATCGATGGAAGACCATTATATGAATGGGTAGCAGAAAAAGTAGTAGAATGGGGTTCTGATTTTATGGGCGATTCCTATAGCTACATCGGTGCAGTAGTAGGTGCTACTTATCCTGAAATGGGTAAAGTTCTTCGTGAAATCATGCCTAAGAGCTTTATCTTAGTACCTGGTTACGGTGCACAGGGTGGTAAAGGTGCAGACCTTGTTCATTTCTTCAACAAAGATGGTCTTGGCGCAATCGTTAACTCTTCCAGAGGTATCATCGCAGCTCATCAGCAGGCACAGTATGCAGAAATTGGTGCTGCTAACTTTGCAGATGCATCCCGTCAGGCAGTTATCGACATGAGAGAAGATAT
>CAZSBV010000329.1:0-2142 GCA_964605105.1 uncultured Lachnospiraceae bacterium
GAACAATATACATTATTAATAAATGATGAAGAAATTGGAGATTTTGAAATATCATCTGTAATTACTAATATAGGTAATGGTGGTGCTAATGGAATAGAAGGCGTGAATGGAATGGGCGGAATGAACCGTGAACTGGGAAAAATGCAGAATAATAAAGGAAATATGAGAGAAAATTTTCGGAGGTAAAGAAATGGATTTCAGTGGAGAAAGAAGAAAATAGTGAAAGATAGTGAAGAACTTATGTCTAAAGTATAATGAGTATGTAGAAAAGTTTGTGTAAACTGTCACAATCCTTTCTATGTAAAGAAACAAAAATTAATAATTGACCGAAATTGATTATATTGTTATTATATAATTAATCAAAATTAAGTCAATGGTGCACTTATTAAAGGGTTATAGTTTGAGGCTATAATCCTTTAATTTATGCCTAAAAATATTTTAAATAAAATTATATTCTACCTTCAAAAAATATCCTAAATTCGCTAATAATAGCACCCCAATTGTGGTAAGGTTGAGTCCATTTTTCAGTAATCATAGTAGTGGCTAAATACATGCATTTTTCAAGAGATTGAACAGAAGGATAAACACGTCTGCCTTTATTTATTCTCTTATAGCTGTTATTTAAACTTTCGATAGAATTTGTTGTGTAAATAATTTTTCTAATAGCTGGACTGTATTTGAAAAATGTAGAAACGTTCTCCCAATTATTTTCCCAATTATCTAGTAAAACTTTTCTCGGTCTCCATTTTTCTTTTAATTCTTGCAAATTAGCATAAGCTTCTTCTTCAGTATTTGCAGCATAAATTGTTTTTAAATCTGCAGCCAATTCTTTTCTATCTTTGTAAGATACATAGTTCATGGTGTTACGAATCATATGTACTATACATCTTTGAAACTCTGTTTTTGGGAAAGCGCTATTTATTGCTTCTGGCAATCCTTTTAAGCCATCAGCACACATAATTAAAATATCTTTAACTCCACGTGTTTTTAATTCGTTCAAAATATTTAACCAATATTTTGCACTTTCATTTTCTCCAACATAAAAACCTAATACATCTTTATATCCATCTGAATTTATTCCTAAAATTATATATACAGCCTTTTTTCCTGAAACTCCATTATCTTTTACATAGAAGTAGGTAGCATCTACAAATACAACTGGATATACTTCATCTAGCGGTCTGGTTTGCCATTCTTTTATTTGAGGTATTATTTTATTTGTTATTGCTGTTACCATATCTGGTGATATTTTTACTCCATAAAGTTCTTGCATTTGATTATATATTTCTCGATTTGACGTTCCTCTTGCATACATTCGTATTATTTTTTCTTCAATTCCAGAAATGTCTTTTTCACCTTTTTCTACTATTGCTGGTTCAAATTCTCCGTTACGATCTCTTGGCACACTTAATTCGATATCTCCAGCAGTAGAGTGGACTGTTTTCTTAGAGTATCCATTACGATAATTTTCTTTTGCTTCATCTGAATATTCATATTTTTCATAGCCTAAGCTTTCATCCAGCTCTGCTTCTAAAAGTTCTTGCAAAGTATCTTTAAACATATTTTTTAGTGCTTCTTCAATATCTTTTGCTGAACTAATCTCATTTTGTGCTATGAATTGTTTAATTAAATCTCGTCTTTCTTTTGGTATCCTATTTTTTCTTGGTGCGTGTCTATCTCCCATTTAAAAATCCCTCCTATGTTATATTTATTCTAACATAGAAAGGATTTCATTTTCATTAGTTTACACAGTTTTTTCTACAGACTCATTAGCCGGACATTATTGTCCGCCATTTTTATTTTAAACAATTCCCAAAATAACTTTCAAACTCTTTTATGATTTTTCCGCCATCATATTCTACTATACTTTTTAAATTTTCATTAGAAAGTTCCTTTAATATGTTTCTATTGTTATAAAGATAAATTATTTTTTCTTTTAAAATTCTCTTTATTTTTTCATCATTTTTTCCATTTTCTCTATCGCCAATTATAAATTCTTTTTGTTTTTCTCCGAAGCGCTTCTCTTACAATTCCTACATCAGTTGTCATCACCGGAACTCCACAATACATTGCTTCAAGAATTGGAAGTGGTGTTCCCTCATGTATTGAAGTACATAAACATAAATCAATTTCGCTATAATA
>CAZSBV010000330.1:0-2140 GCA_964605105.1 uncultured Lachnospiraceae bacterium
TATCCAGCTTTAATTCTGTCGGCAGCTGTATCGTGAATATTATCTGTATTGTAGTTGGAGTGGTAGCAGCTCTTGCATTGGATAAGTTCAATCAAAAGTTTGCAGATCAGAAATAAAAATTTTTACAGTAACATCGAGGAGTAGACGATATGGACTATTTATTAGAAGGTGTCTTGGCACTTTGCGACTTTAGCGGAGGCGGCTGGAAATCCTTAGTAATGTTTGCTATTGGTATTCTTTTAATCTGGCTCGCTATCAAAAAGGAATATGAACCATCTCTGTTATTACCAATGGGATTTGGTGCAATTCTTGTTAACTTACCATTATCAGGTGTTTTAAACCAGACTGTTGGTGGTATTCAGGCAAACGGTATTATTGAATGGTTATTTGAAGTAGGTATTGAAGCTTCAGAAGCTATGCCAATTCTTTTATTTATTGGTATTGGTGCTATGATTGACTTTGGACCATTGCTTTCTATGCCATCTATGTTTTTATTTGGTGCAGGAGCACAGTTTGGTATTTTTGCAGCGATTCTTTTAGCAGCATTCTTAGGATTTGATATTAAAGACGCAGCAGCTATTGGTACTATTGGTGCAGCAGACGGTCCTACAGCAATTTTAGTATCTCAGGTATTAAAATCTGAATATGTAGGTGCTATCGCAGTTGCAGCATATTCTTACATGGCTTTAGTTCCAATTGTACAGCCATTTGCAATCAAATTAGTTACAACTAAAAAGGAAAGATGCATACATATGGAATACAAACCGGAATCTGTTTCCAAAACAATGAGAATCATTTTCCCAATCGCAGTAACAATTATTGTAGGTTTAGTAGCACCTCAGTCTGTTGCATTGGTTGGTTTCTTAATGTTTGGTAACTTGATCCGTGAATGTGGTGTTTTGGGAACTATGTCTGAAACGGCACAGAACCAGCTTGCAAACTTAGTTACTTTATTATTAGGTATCACAATTTCTTTCAGTATGAGAGCAGAACATTTCGTACGTGTCGAAACACTGATGATTATGGTAATCGGTTTATTTGCTTTCGTAATGGATACTATTGGTGGTGTTATGCTTGCTAAATTTATGAACCTTTTCTTAAAGAAGAAAATCAATCCAATGATTGGTGGTGCAGGTATCTCTGCATTCCCTATGTCTTCTCGAGTAGTTCAGAAGTTAGCATTAGAAGAAGATCCATCTAACATTCTTATCATGCATGCAGCCGGCGCAAACGTATCCGGACAGATTGCATCCGTAGTAGCAGGTGGTCTTATCATTAACTTAGTATCTCAGTTCTTATAAGAGTTTGAAAGGAGAAGTTTGTATGAACGAGACAGTATTTCAGGCATTGGAAATTATGGGAAAAGGTATGTTAGGTATCTTTGTTGCCATCATTGTTATTATGATTTTCGTAATGATTATGGGAAAAATGGGACAGAAGAAGGATAACTAATTTATTTGGAAATTCTATAAAGTTAATTGCAAAAGGTGGTATTCCATAGAGATTTCTTGGAATATCACTTTTTTGGTGTTAGCAGGATTTATATATTATCGAGGAGAAAAGAGTAGTTTAGGTTTTATATTTTTAGGGGTATTCTATTTGGTCGCGGTGAGATGTGGTATTTTACTATTACGTGCCTCGCGGGAAACTTTTCATAACCGACAGGTTTTCGTAAGGACTCCCGGTAGGTAAATGATCTGGGACAGGGGCATAGTTAGCGCAGTTTTGTAGTTGTAATGAAAAAATCATGAAATTGCTCCAAAAAAGTATTTGCATCACTGAATATCAGCTCTACTTGGTAAGAAATGGAGCATCTATTGTTTTTCTTCATTTTTGCTCCGGTTATATCAAGGAATTATTGGAACGGATTATGACTTTTTCTGTATATAATCCAAAATAAGATTGAGAATCAAAATATAGTTGCAATTAGAAGCGTAAATTGGAGCTAATAAGTCCGTTATGCTCATACAATCCAGTATTTGGATTAAACAATTATTCAAGTAAGTTGTTACTGTTCACTCGTGACCAGTAACATGCTTCGCGATGCACACAAAATGTACTTTCAGTACATTTTGGCGCTGCAATACTCGGGTTTTTCTTCGAAAAACACCTCGCGTTGGCTTAGGTGTGAAAAGTAACA
>CAZSBV010000331.1:0-2129 GCA_964605105.1 uncultured Lachnospiraceae bacterium
ATATTAATACAGCGGTCTTCTGGAAGTATAGGCATAATATCTGCAATAAATTCCAGATATCGATTAATCTGACGAAACTTATCATAATTACTTCTTACAATTTTACCTTCTTTAGTCTGTACTCCCAAATCCACAAGGAAAGGAACCAAAGTTCCTTCCTGTAGAATGTATTTCTTTGCTTTATTATGAGACAAATCCACTTTCTTTTCTGTTTGAATCTGCTTTTTCTTGATGGTAACTTTTCCCTTTTTACTAATCAGCGCTGTGACCTGTATTGTGGTACTTGTAAGTTCCATCTGTCTAAAATTTTCTTCTAAATATTTCTCTATTTTATCAACAAGCTGCTGCTTTTCATAATTTTCGTGAAAAACCTGAGCTCCTTTATACTCTGTAACCTGAAATACTATGGAACCTTTAAGCATAATAGGACGAATTTTTACTTTACTGATATCTGAATTTTTCTGCGGATTACTTATAATAATCTGGTATAAATCTTTTCCGATACATTCTTCACACAGTTCTCTTATTTCCACCATCTCTAGTTTTCTCTCCCGGTTCTCTTTTCCTGAATTAATACTTTTCATTCTCAACAACATTAAATCGTTTTCTCAAATTTCTTTTCCTATTTAATCTGTTCTTAGTTTAAACTTTTTTTCCAAAAGAAACAATATAAATAATATAAATAATGCTATAACAAGTCAAGGAAAGTTTTTACATATTGACATTTCTTCTTTGAATAATCTCTTCCGCTAACAAAACTCTAATGAGATTACGTTGCGTCTCTCTGTTCATATTATTTTCTAAAGGAATCAAGCGCAGAATAATATCTGCTAAACGTTCTAATCTGATTTTATCCGGATATTCATCATAAATATAACTCTCTTTTACATCCATTCGATCTAATACATCTACAATCACTCGAATATATCTTTTTACTACCTTTGGATACATTTGCCTAAAATAATCCCTGTCTGTTCCCCCTCCTGATGAATTATTCTTATTTTCTTCCGGTAAAGGGTATGCCATAAAATAAGGCAATGGCGGGCGTCCTGTTTCCATATACCTCTCCTCTATTTTTATTACTATAATATATGCACAAAAAAAGAGCCGAAACTCTTATTTCGACTCTTTTATTCATTATCTTTTTTTTGTTCTGATTCTTGCCACTGCTCGAAGCAATGCAGCTTCAGCTCTTGACATATCAACGGCTGCCTGATTTGCCCGAAGTCTTTCTTCGGCACGCTGTTTCGCCGCTTCGGCACGCTCTTCATCAATTTCATCGCCCCATTCAATTACTTCTGCAAGAATGGTAACTTTGTCCTGCATAATAGTTGCGAATCCTGAATGTAAGGCTGCGGTCTGTTTTTCTTCTTCTGAGGTAATGGTAAGAACACCTGGTTTAACAATCACTGTAAGAGGAATATGATCTTTGTATACACCGATTTCTCCCTCTGTGGTATTAAACTCAATCATACTAGCCTGTCCCTGATAAAATACACGGTCAGGAGTAATAATCTCTAAGTCAAAATTTCTACCCTCTGCCATAGATAACCTCACACATTATTTCACTTTTGCAACTACATCATCAATGCTACCTGCATTTAAGAAGTAACTTTCAGGAATGTTGTCATGTTTTCCTTCTAAGATTTCTTTAAATCCACGAATAGTTTCATTGATTGGAACATATTTACCTTCTAATCCGGTAAACTGTCCTGCTACGAAGAATGGCTGAGATAAGAATCTCTGTACTTTTCTTGCTCTGGATACAACCAGTTTATCTTCTTCAGATAATTCATCCATACCAAGAATTGCAATGATATCCTGTAATTCTTTGTATTTCTGTAAGATTTCCTGTACTCCACGAGCAACTTTGTAATGTTCTTCTCCTACGATTCTTGGGTCAAGAATTCTGGATGTAGATTCCAATGGATCTACTGCCGGATAAATACCAAGTTCTACGATAGAACGTGAAAGTACGGTAGTAGCATCCAAGTGCGCGAATGTTGTTGCCGGAGCAGGGTCAGTTAAGTCGTCCGCAGGTACATATACCGCCTGTACGGATGTAATGGAACCGTTCTTTGTGGAAGTAATTCTTTCCTGAAGAGCACCCATTTCTGTCTGTAATGTTG
>CAZSBV010000332.1:0-2092 GCA_964605105.1 uncultured Lachnospiraceae bacterium
GTATTGCACAATTATTAGTGAATATTTTTTATTATTTTCCATCTATTTATATACAGTAGTTTACAACTTTTTATTATTTGAAATTATTATGATTAGGGTGTCAAAAGGTACCCCTATGTGAACCTTGAAAATTTCATATAAAACAACAATTTCAAGCTAAAAAATGGTATAATACTCTCAGATTATTTTTGAGGTGATTCTATGTCTTTTGCTAAAAATGAATGTCAACAACTGAATTTGATAGATAGTACGTTCTCCCTAACAACTCGTGAACTTCGTATGCTTGAGAAATCCTGGGCAAAACAGTTTGCAGATAAGATTTTCCCACGAATTAAAGAAGAAAAATTTTCTGTTCTTTACAGTAATAAAGCATCCCGTCCAAACACTCCGGTGAATGTGATTATTGGAGGCATGGTACTTCAAGAACTTCTTGGTCTGACCGATGAAGAATTTATGGATTCCCTTCTTTTCGATATTCGTTTCCAATATGCCCTTCATACTACCAGCTTTCAAGAACAGCCGATCAGCGATCGGACATTCAGCCGTTTTCGAAGAAGATGCCTTACCTATGAGACAGAAACCGGTATCGATCTGATTCATGAAACGGTAAAAGAACTATCCGAGGAAATGGCATCTCTTATGCATCTGAATGGAAGAATCAAGAGAATGGATTCCCTTATGGTTGCTTCGAATATCCGAAAATTGGGACGAATGGAACTTCTTTACACGTGTGTTTCTGATTTTGTAACATTTTTACATGGCATGGGAATGGATGAGTTACTTGTAGGAATGGAACACTACTACGATCCAAATGACTATAACAGGGTTATTTACCACAGCCGAAGTGAAGACGCAGGAGAGCGTATCCGTCAGATTTTGGCAGATGCCGATACACTGCTCTCGGTATGCGAAGGAGCCTGCGATGAAAATCCTGCGTATCAGTTGCTTATCCGTGTCTTGAAAGAACAGACGATTGTGGATGAAAGTGGCAACAGGAGATTGAAAACAAAAGAGGATGGAAAGATGCATTCCCAAATACTGCAGAATCCATCCGATCCGGATGCAACCTATCGTGAAAAAGCGGGAAAACAAAATCGTGGATATACAGCAAATATTATAGAAACCGTTGGTGATACTGGTTCGATCGTAACCGAGTATCAGTATGACAAAAACATACACAGCGACAGCCAGTTCCTGAAAGATGCCATTGCTTCCATGGAAGAAGCATCGGAATCGGTTGTGCTCATAACAGATGGTGCATACCATGGACAAGAAAATGTAGCCATTGCATCCCAAAAGAATATTGAGTTGGTAACCACAGAGCTTACCGGACGGGAAGCAAAAGATATCGCTGCAGATTTCTTATTCACAGAAGATGGAACCAAAGTTCTCCAGTGTCCTGTTGGAAATGTACCAAAAAGCTGCAACTATATGAAGCAAACAGGGCAATGCAGAATTTCATTTCCACGCAATCAATGTGAAAACTGCCCCCATAAAGAAGAGTGCCAACCAAAGATATTCCACAGAACGAGTGTGATTTTTTTGTCAAAAAAATCATCTGACAGAGCGAAAAGTCAAAGAGAAAAGAAAACAGAGAAATTTAAGGAATTCTCTCGTATCAGGAACGGAGTGGAAACCATTCCATCCATCTTGAGAAGAAAATATCAGATTGATCATATGCCGGTCAGAGGACTTTTATCCACGAAACTTCGATTTGGAATCAAACTTGCCGCATTAAACTTTAAAAAACTGTCCGTATATCTGAACAGTTTGGATTCGTGTACCCTAATTTCAGAAATCAGCTAATAAAAGCAGGAAGAATATCCGCCTCTATCAATAAAAACATCCTTAATATCAGATATTTGTTGTCTTATATGAAATTTTCAAGGAACATAAGTGAATGGGTTATTATAAACAGTATGTTTTGACACCCATATCATAGACATCTCTTGTAACAATAAGTCAATGCCTAAATAGTTATGTTTATTGTGCCATTTTGTGTTAAAATCTTGCATAACTTATCCGTTTATAGTATATTATATTTGTCGTTTATTATATGTGTTGGCAGACACATACTTGGAGAAGTTAGAGC
>CAZSBV010000333.1:0-2090 GCA_964605105.1 uncultured Lachnospiraceae bacterium
GCATGATATAATCTGCGTCTTTGGTTCTGTATTCTTCAAAGAATCCGTACTTTCTGCCGGAAATCTTTTCATAATCTTTTGCAACCTGTAAAATAACATCTTTTGCATTTTCCAGAGCAATTTCCTGATTTTTTCTGGCTTCCATAGCATATGCTGAAATCGCATAAGGCCCTACTGCCATCGGCTTTCCGGCATTTAATAAGAATTCTTCCGGTTCGTATTCACCAACAAAATTCTTAACTGCATCATCATCCATTAATTCAATGTTTTCTACCGCATGACTGGTGATAAAACCATCCTGACAAATCATAATTGGTAAATGTACATCTTTGTTTTCTGCGATCGGATACGCCTGAATAAAGTTATCATATACTTCCTGATTATTTTCAGCATAAATCTGAATCCAGCCGGTATCTCTGGCACCCATACTGTCGGTATGGTCACAGTTGATGTTGATCGGACCGGATAAAGTTCTGTTTACTAAAGCCAGCGCTAAAGGCATACGATTGGATGCTGCCAGCAATAATTCTTCCCACATCAATGCCAGACCCGCGGAAGAAGTTGCAGTCAAAGTTCTGGCTCCTGCCGCTTCAGCCCCGATGGCTGCACTCATGGAAGAGTGTTCACTTTCTACAGGAATAAATTCTGTATCTGCTTCTCCATTGGCTATGTAATTGGATACCATCTGTGGTATTTCGGTAGATGGAGTGATCGGAAATGCCGGCATAACATCCGGATTGATCTGCTTAATGGCATAAGCCACTGCTTCGTTTCCTGACATTCGGTCTTTCTTTGGCATCTTATCTTCCCTCCTTCATTTCAATGGCTCCGAAAGGACAAACCTTGACACAAATGCCACATCCTTTACAGTGGTCATAATCAAAATCTGCTCTCTTACTATCCTTTACCGGAATAGAGCAATCGGGACATACCGGTGCACAAAGAAGGCACTGTTTGCATTTTTCTTCCAAAAAAACAGGAGTGTTGGTTCTCCACTCCCCTGTTTTAAAGCCTTTAGAAGTCCCTCCTGCAAACATCATCAATCCTTCTGTCAACTCCTGATGCGGAGTATTTTCATTGATTTTATTTACATCTGTTCTCATGTTTTTTTCTCCTAAATGAGTAAGTTTTATTCCTATTACATAGGTAAGCACATTTATTTGTACTTTCCATTATACACTTTGCAATTAAGCAATTTTAACTACTTCTTCCTGTAATGCATCCTGCAATGCATCAAAAGTCATCTGTAATGCTTTCATATTACCCTCAATAACTTCCGGTTTCTTAGCAAATTTATGACTGTAAGAAGCTCTCATCTCTTTCATAAATGTTTCTTTTGTCATAACACCGCTTACTGCTACTGCTGCTGCCAACATTGGAGAATTCGGGAAGTTCTTACCAAGAGCTTCTGTAGAAATATATCTTGCATCTACAGTATAAACAGCTCCTTTATATCCGTGAAGTAATAAACGAACTTCGTCAGCAGACTGAGCAGTGTTTACGATTACCGCTCCATCTTCTTTTAAACCGGCTGTTACATCTACGGAATGCAATAACGTTTCATCCACTACGATTACTAAATCCGGTGTATAAATATTGGAATGCACTCTGATTTCACTTCTGCTGATTCTGTTATAAGCAGTGATTGGAGCTCCCATTCTTTCAGGACCGTATTCCGGAAATCCCTGCACATATGCACCTGTCTTAAATGCTACATCTGCTAATAAAAGTGCTGCTGTTTTTGCTCCCTGACCGCCTCTTCCGTGCCATCTGATTTCTAAACTTTTTTTCATAATATGCCTCCTAATACTCTAAGCAAAATTCCTACGTTCCTATTGTAAATTAAAACGATTGTTTCTTTCTTCCGTTGTTGCTAAATTCCTGCAGGTTCTGTTTATAGATGAATTATATTCATGTTGTACTTGCAGTTTTTTAATCGTTAACTAACTAGGTTTTATTATAATACTTTCTTTAGAAAAGTAAAGTGAAAATGTGAACTCTATTCATTATTAAAATGAATTATTTTCACTTTTATAATTAATCCTCCCTCATTTTTGGTAATTTCATCTTCAATATCTTTCAGATTCATG
>CAZSBV010000334.1:0-2089 GCA_964605105.1 uncultured Lachnospiraceae bacterium
AATAATTTAAATTATGTTTTTCCATTGTATCGTTATCTAAATATTCTCCATTTATTCTTATAATATAGCTATGAACTAGATTTCCTTGCATTGAAATTATTATTGCTTTACAAAAATCATTTAGATTAATATAATCATTAACAGCTATTTTTCTTTTTATTTCTCTACCATATTCTTCTAGTGATATATTTAAAATATAGTTTTTTGGTTGATTTCTTTCTTCTAAAATACTTATATAGTCAAATAGCTTTGTATTTATTTCAGTTAGGTTAAAGTAATGAATATTATGATTATCTCCCAAAAAGCAAGTGTTATTTAAGCTAAATTTATTAAACTATCATTACAAATTTTAATTTTATTAATTTTTGTAAAAAAAGTTAAATTTTGAACTAATATTTGAGCTAATTTACTAGCTCTTTTTATATTAATTGCTATTATAGCTGTGGAAAACTCAATTTTTAGGCAGAATTTGCCCTTTGTTCCTCTATGATCAATATGATATTTTCTTCTTAATAATGATGGTATTCCTTCTATTCCAGCTCTCATATTACTGATTTTTTGATATTCAGAATTATTACTTCTTTCATTTTGAACAATTGCTTTATTTAATCTTTCTGTTGTAATTCTTAGAGTATTTGTTTTTTTAGGCTTATTATTTACAATACATTTATCTTTAAATGGACAATTAGCACAATGCGCTTTACTAAATTTAGCACATATTGTATTGGTGTTTTCGTCATAAGTTGAAGAAATAGGTTTTATTTTATTTGGGCACTCTAAAACTTGACAACTATCATTATCGATGTTGAATTCTAGAAGATTTTTATTATCTGTTTTTTTACCAACCATATCTGTCGGATGTATTTCAATACCTTTTTCTTCCCCTAATTTCTTAATTTCTTCTGAGTAAAAAGCGCCATCAACAATTTCTGTTTTTATTGGACAATTATTTTCATCTTTGTCTGCAAGATAATCTTTAATAAATTCAGTATCAGATTTTGTATTACAATCAACATCCCAATCAGTAATCATTGGATTACCATTATTAGTAGCTTCAACAACATTACCGGTATACCCAACATTTGTACCATATTTTTGTCTATATGTAGCATCAGGATCAACAGGTGTTTGAAGACTATTTGGTTTGATATCTTTGTTATCTTTTGGTTTATTATTTTCTTTATCATATTGTTCTTCAATTAATCTTTCTAGAACTTTAAATTCTTCACATTGACAAATATCATTATCAGTTTTAAAAAGGTCATATAATTTTAAAGAGGCTAAAATAAGGGTAGATAACTTGTCTTCTACCTCTTTATCTCTCGTCCTGTATACTACTTCATTTTTGTTTTTTTCATCAAGATAACATTCAAATTCTGTAGGAACCTTGTCAAATTTTTTTAAAAGTTTAACAAAATTACAATTTACAGTATAAACTAATTCTACTCGACTTAATTTCTTACATGATGAAGCAATCATAAGAGAATCCATTCTTTCAATACTTCTATCAACCTTATGTAATTCAAGAATTTTATCATTAAGTTCGTGCATTGTTTTTTCAAATAAATTTATTCCTGTTTTTTCTTCGTACTCTCTTATATCCCTTCTAAAATTTCCAATTATATTTTTTGAAATTGGTTGTTTATCTAAGTTCAATGTATGTACAGAATATTGTATTCTTTGATCAAATAAAAGAGAATGCATAACTTCTTCATCTGATACACTAGTTAAAGATTTAATTATTAAAAGTGAGATTATTATGTTTATAGGTGTATTAGGGCGACTAGCTTCATCAGTAGAATATAATACACGATATGGTTCTTCATCAATTGCAAAAAATACATTATCATGAAAATATCCATACCAACTTTCATTGATTATTTTTCGTTGAGTTGTTGTCCAACTATTTTCTTTTGCAAATAAATTTAATTGTTCATTCTTAACATCATTTTTTCTAAACATAATTCTCACACCTTATCATATTTTCAGTATATCACAGAAAAAGTACGAAGTATACCTTTTTGGGAGCTAATCATAAAATATAATATTCAAATTGAATTAATTTATTATCCTCCATATCATTCAAAAT
>CAZSBV010000335.1:0-2089 GCA_964605105.1 uncultured Lachnospiraceae bacterium
AGGGTTAAGATGGGATGGTATTTATACTACGCCTGAAATAGAATATGAAGGTAAGAATATCGATTTATTTAATATAGATATAGTTAATTGGGATATAGATGATGAACCGGAGTATGATGACTATTTATATATAATTTTATATGTGTATCTAGTTGGGTGGTTGTTAAGTGAAGATGAAAAATACTATAACGGATTTATGAAGGCTTTTTGGGGAAACTATAATGAGCCAATCATTTCGTGTGATTATATTCAATTGGATCCGGAATTTTATTGGGAAGATAATTATAATTCTTTGAGAGAATCTACTGTTGAGGAGTCGGTTAAAGATTTGGTTATCAGAATTTGTCAGTATTGGAAGACATATAAACCATACATTAAATATTATTTGGACGAGTATGAGGTAGATAAAAGCGTAATTATATTTAAGGAAGAGTCAAAATTCGAATCTGAAAATGATGTGGGAATGTTTAATTTCTTGTTATTTCAGATTGATGATGAGAAGGTTGAATACCAAAAAACAGGAATTAGACTGTCAAAAACAGAGTATATGAAAAAGACCAGAAGTATGCCGAAACAATGCGTAAAAATGACTGGAAAAAATGCTTTTCAAAATCTGAAAGAATCTATAGACCCAGTGAATATGCTGAGGATGCTCATAAAGAAAAAAGCAATAAATAATCGTGACTATAAGGTTGCTTTGGATTATTTATCAAAAACATTTGAAGAAATGGTTACTACGATATATGGATCATCTTATGAGTATGAAGATATGTCGTATGTATCGAATGAAATGGATAAATCGCAGGGGTATCGAGCTAATTATATATTCGAAGTTATGGCGTCACTTCTAACCGCAACAAGTGAGGATGATATTGATGCTTTGCTTCAGGGTAAGAAGGAATTAGTTCCTTATATGCTACATGCAAATCTAGATAAGTTAACTGAGATAAAAACTGCAATAGAGAGAATTTGTACCAAAATTATTAATGTTGCTAAGAAGGAAAATTTAATTGATTATTCGAGAAAAATGCTCATAGAGTTTTTTGAAAAAACTTTTCCGAAAGTAATAATACCGGATGATGTATTTGACACCTTAGCGACTGCCGAATATTTGTATACAGAGTATATAGATGGAAAAGAACCTATGGAAGGCTGGGATTACAGTTTTATTTCAATTCTTTATTATCAGGTTTTGGAATCTATTTTAAACCATTTTATTTATAGGCCATTTATAAAGGAATATATGGGTGGCATAGCAAAGGAAAATAAAGAAGAATTTTTCGGAAAAGCCAATTGTTTTAATTTTGGAAGAAATGGAAGATTTTTTGTTAAAGAATCTATTGAACTTGGTACGATGAGATATTTATTAAAAGATATAGATAAAAATAGTAAGCTAACTAACTTTTTAAAGAAAATATATCCAAAGATAAGTATTGCAGAAATTTCATTGTATGGAACAAAATTATTGGAGGTGAGTAAGAGAAGAAACCATGCCGCTCATTCAAATAAAGTAGATTATGAAGAGGCTAAAGATGATAGATATATTGTTTATAGTAATGATATAATTAAGTTTACAGGAGAACTGAGAAATATGATTAACTCTGCATTGACATTATTATTTAGTAAAAATTGATAATCTGATAGAAAGAATATGAAATGATGTCGAGGTCAAAAGGTAAAAAACAAGATTTCATTGTATAAAATTACTTAAAACCAAAGGCTATGGGATAAAGTAAAACAAGCTTTGATAATTGAGGAAAAATTAGAGTTCAGTTATTTGTCAGGGAAAGAGAAAGGGCAAAAAATTCGTCGAGTTGGAGAGCAATTAATAGAAAAATTTGGTAAAAATTCTGTGATTCCTGCAAAAATATTAAAAGGAAAAGATTTAAAACGTGTATTTTGGGCAATTATGAATATAAATAATTTGGATAAGATTGAAGGTATGATATAGAATGAGATATTATATTGCTGATTCACACTTTTTCCATGAGAACCTAAATACCAAAATGGACTATCGTGGGTTTGAAAGCGGAGAAGCAATGAATCAATATATGCTTAAAAAATGGAATAGTAAAGTCCGTAAAAATGA
>CAZSBV010000336.1:0-2081 GCA_964605105.1 uncultured Lachnospiraceae bacterium
CAGCAGGACAATATCAGGTAGTTATTGGTAATCATGTACCGGATGTATATAAAGATGTATGTGCTGTAGCCGGAATCAGCAGTGGTGCCAGTGAACAGGATGCTGGAGAAAAAATGAGCATTGGAGCAAAGGCATTGGATTTGATTACTGGTATATTTATGCCATCTATTGGTATTCTTTGTGCTTCAGGTATTTTAAAGGGATTAAATTCCCTGTTGGATATGGCTGGACTGGTAACAACGACAAGCGGTCTGGGACAGATTCTTGCAGCAGCTGCGGATGCAATGTTTTTATTCTTCCCAATTATTATTGGGTTTAATGCCTTTAAGAAATTAGGCGGTAATCCATTCCTTGGTATGACACTTGGTGCAGCGCTTTGCTATCCTGCAATTCAGAGTGTTGATTTAGTAGTATTTGGTGCAACAGTAAATGCTTCTTATCAGAGTACGGTATTGCCAATTGTTTTATTAAGTTTCATTGCAGTTCCATTTGAAAAATGGTTAAATAAAGTAATTCCTGATGTGGTTAAGACATTCGTAACACCGGCGATTGTATTAGCTGTATGTACTCCTCTTGGATTCTGTCTGATTGGACCGGCAGCGAATATGTTAGGTGCAGGTATTTCCGCAGCTATTAATGGTATTTACAGTTTCTCTCCATTACTTGCAACTGCGATAGCAGCTGGTTTATGGCAGGTTTTGGTTATGGTTGGATGTCACATGGTTCTTGCTATGACTCTTATTGTAGACTTGATGGCAGGAAATCCTCAGCCTGTGTTTGCAGCAATTGGTTTAGTTTCCTTCGTACAGACAGGTGCAGTTATTGCTATTTGGTTGAAGACAAAAAATCGTAAATTAAAAGATATTGCATTCCCGGCATGGATTTCCGGTATTTTTGGTGTTACGGAACCGGCGATTTATGGTGTAACTTTACCACATGGTAAACAGTTTGCACTTACATGTTTAGGTGCAGCCGGTATGGGTGCACTTTGCTCTATCTTTGGTGTTAATATGTATACTATGGGAGGACTGGGTATCTTTAGCATTCCGTCCTTGATTAATCCTGAAAATCCAGGCGGTTCTTTAATGACAGCAGTTCTTGTAACAATAGCAGCGGTTGCCATTGGATTTGTGGTTGCATTCTTTACTTTTAAAGATGAAGAAGGTACAACAGAAGAAAAAACAGTAGAAGATAGCGAAGAAGTTAAAGTTAAAAAAGAACTCTTAGCTGCTCCTATAACAGGTAAAGTACTTCCTTTAACAGAAGTAAAAGATGAAGCGTTTTCCGGTGAATTATTGGGCAAAGGTTGTGCAATTGATCCGAGCGAAGGTAAAGTATATGCTCCATGTGATGGTGTAGTGACAACTTTATTCCCAACAAAACATGCTATTGGTATTGTTTCTGAAGGCGGAGCAGAGGTATTGATTCATTTAGGATTAGATACTGTAAAATTAGACGGTAAACATTTTGAAGCTCATATTGCACAGGGAGATAAAGTAAAAAAAGGTCAGCTTTTAGTTTCTTGTGATTTGAATGCCATTGCAAAAGAAGGATATTCTATGGTAACTCCTGTAATCATTACAAATACAGATGATTATCTGGATGTTGTTCCGATGGGAAATAAGGCAGCAAAACACGGCGATGATTTATTGACATTGATTATTTAAAACAAAATTTGGAGAATGTGTGTATATGCACATTCTCCAAATTTTAACAGGAGGAAAAGCTATGGCAAAATTTCCAAAAGATTTTTTATGGGGCGGTGCAACCGCGGCAAATCAATATGAGGGAGCATGGGATGTGGATGGCAAAGGACCGTCAGTATCTGATATGTGTACCAATGGCTCCCATACTTCGCCGAAGCGTATAACCCCGATGTTTGAAGAAGGAACGTTATATCCGAGTCATGAGGCAACAGATTTTTATCATCATTACAAAGAGGATATTGCGTTGTTTGCTGAAATGGGGTTTAAAACATTCCGTATGTCTATCAATTGGACAAGAATATTCCCAACCGGTATGGAGGAAGAACCAAATGAAAAAGGTTTGGAATTCTATGATAAGGTATTTGATGAATGTAA
>CAZSBV010000337.1:0-2066 GCA_964605105.1 uncultured Lachnospiraceae bacterium
ATAAATATGTTGTTAGCAGTTGTGCCGGGAATTGTTTTTGCAAATACAGTTATGAGAACCAAAGGATTAAAATATAATATGCTATATCATATGATAGTAAATTTAGTAGGAAAAATACTATTTCCATTAGTGATAATATATGGTATTTAATGATACAAAATAGAAGCTTATAAGTTAGTAGCCTATGGTTATTATAAGAAAGGAAGAATGAATATGTACTTTTTATCAATTGTTACAGTAATATTGGCAAGTGTTTTAATGATGTGTTCAGGAGCAACGATGGCATCATGGACATGGTATGTGGACCCGGTAAGCTTGATTTTATTAGTATTGATTACAATTCCGATTATGTTAAGTGCGGGATTATTGAAGGACTTTAATAATGCATTTCGTTTTGCAATGAAGAAACATACGGATGCAACTTATATTCAGATCAAGCGCTCTATGGAAGCGGTTATTCTGTTTCGCAGAACTTTGATTGCTGCAGGTGCATTTATTTTTGTATTTTCATTGGTGTTTGTTTTTGTATATTATACGTTGGAAAATACGAATTTAGAGTTGTTATTGTCAAGTGTGGCAGTTGCAAGTCTGTCTTTCTTATATGCGTTGGCATTTGTGATTATTCTGTTACCATTAGAGTCGAAATTAAAGGTAAAGCTGCAGGAAATGATGCATGAATAAAAGTGGAGGAAACCAATGAAGAAAGGGTGGAAGAAACGGCAAAAAATAGTTCTTTCGATTCTTTTATATGTGCTGATACTTGCATGGTTGATACAGTTTGATATATTGGCGCTGATAAGTCCAATGGTAATGTTACAGTTCAGTGTGGGCATTGTGATTCTGACAGTACCTTTTCTACATAAAGGTATCACGAGAAGTGAGCTAATGAATGTTATAGGACAAAAGAGTATAGAGGTAGGGTATATACAGACCTTTTTACTATTGTTTGGCAGACTCTTTAGTGAAAAAGGGTATAATGAATTACTTTCGGATATTGCGTTAAGCTTTCGACCTGTTCTTTACGGATTTATTCTTTCTTTAGTTATGGCAGAAGAGAAGCAGGACACCAAGATAGAAGTGAAAGAAGTACAAGCTAAGGAACAGACCTATGAGCATTTTCTGGACTTAGGATTGACCAAACGTGAAGCGCAGATAGCCGTGCTTATCTGTAAAGACTTTTCTAATCGTGAAATTGCAGAAGAATTCGTTATATCTGAGGCTACAGTGAAAAAACATATATCGAATATATTTGATAAGCTTGGAATAGAGAAGAGGGAAGAATTGAAAAAGAGGTAAAATAAGGATGGTCGGGAGAACATCCGGATAGGGAAAGAGTACCTGAGTCTGTCGCGCGTGATATTTTTTACAGGGAGCGAAGGCGGTGAAATCAGGAAGTGTACAATGGGTATCTATCGGAACATTTTAGCTGGACATGATATGTCTCAAATACTACTTAGAAGGACATTGCTCGCTTTATGTCCTGTAAATTTGGCGCATTGAAATGTATTCTGTTCTTGTAAAGGAGGTTAAGAAGTCATGAATCAGATAAAAGTTGGGTGTTTTATTAAAGAACTTCGTAAAGAAAAAGGAATGACACAAGAACAATTAGCAGAGCAATTCAATGTAAACAGAAGAACTGTTTCAAGATGGGAAACCGGAAGCAATTTGCCGGATTTGGATATTCTTATTGAAATGGCAGATTATTATGGTGTAGAACTGCGGGAATTGTTAGACGGAGAAAGGAAAGGCGAGGAAATGAGTAAAGAATTGGAAGAAACTGTATTAAAGGTTGTTGAATATAGTAATGAAGATAAACTGAAAGTAACAAAGAGAATGCATTTGTTGTTCATTGGAGGATTTATAGCAGCGGTTTTATATATGATACTTCTTTTTACAGACCATGCAGATAATTTTGGAGGTGGAATGTGTCTAGGGATAACTTTTGGAATGATGATTGTTGGCGTCATTATGACCAGCAAATATGCGACTAAAATAAGAAATTATAAAATGAGACTTTTGAATAGAAAATAAAATTAGAAGTTTTAAGGATGAAAACATGTAAATGA
>CAZSBV010000338.1:0-2065 GCA_964605105.1 uncultured Lachnospiraceae bacterium
AGAAGTAACAGCAGAAGAAACAAAAGATGAAAAGAATATCAGCAATCAGACGAGTTTAATTGCAACAAAAGAAGACAAAGGTGTGAAATCCGCGTTGATTACTTTTGATGCAGACAAAGTGCGTATTTCTGATGTGGTAGGAAATTATAATGTTACAACTACCTTTGATGCTTTAGAAGATGATAACAGTATGTTAAAGGTGTATTGTTATGAATCAACAGTAGAAGAACTTTATGAGGCAACTTATGACGGATATAGAAAAATGGATATTACCTTGACGGAAATAGAAGAAATTCAGGTCAATGGTATGACATTTAAGCGTTATGATGCCTTAAGAGATGGAGAATTCTATGATGCATATTATATGTTAGAACTGGATAACGGCTATATTTTACATAACGGAAATGGCTATGGTTATGACGGAAATATTCCTATGGAAGAAATGCTAGCTATGGCGTTTGTGAAAGTAGAATCGGGAGATGGAACTCTGATTCGTGCACAAAGAAATTTTAAAACGGAGGCAGATGGCAATGTATTAACGATTACTTTTGATTCCGGGGAAGTTTATTCTTTAGATTATGCTGAGGATTTGATTGAGGTCAGCACATCAGGTTCTGTAATCACAGTAAAAGTATTAGATAAAGAAAGCTATGATATGCAATTTAGTCTTTACGTATCAGAAAAATTTGATTCTTTAGAACAATATCTTACTTTTTCTGAAAAAGATAAGTTCATGGATACCGAAGGAATTGGTTCTTCCTTTAAAAAGGAAATAGGAGGAATTGAGTTTTCAGGAATACGTGAGAATCCTTTGGGGTCAAATTCTATAGATGGTATTTTTTTAGTAAAACTTGCTGACGGATATTCCTTACGAGGAGAATATACACAGTATGTCGATGATGAACAAGATTGGTGGGATGAAAAAAGTTTTTATCCTTTAGAAGATGTATTAGCCATGATGTTTGGCGGCGAAGATGTAACATTAGTTGAAAATGCATCAGGAGTAGAAGAAAAAGAAACAAATCAGGTTCAGATGCTTTATAATGATGGCGCTTCTAATATAGAGATATCCTACAATCCGGAAACAATACATATTGACGAGTATTTTATAACGGAACCACAATATGAATTAGAAGTAATTTATGATAACGGAAATGGAAGTTATCGCTATGTATTCTATACCGATAATGAAAATTATACTTCTGTAGATAATTTTTATGATAAAAATGTAACGGATTGTAAAAAGATGTTTGCCGACGCAGAAGCTTCAGAGTTAGAAGAAATTCAGTGTGGAAATATCACTTTCTATACATTTACAATGACTTATACGGATAATTCCGGAAATGCTGTGACAGCACCATTGTATTATGCGGAAATTGAGACGGGTATATACATTTATATTAATCTTGGAGATACTATTCAGGATAGAGGATTGGATGAAGAAAAACTTCAGGCAGATAAACAGATGCTTCAGGAGTTATTTATGGATGTAACCAGACAGTAAAAAATTAGAAATTTTATAATCATATAAATTTGAGGATGATAAATTACAATAATCATCTATAAAAGAAAAGGTGAATAAGCCCCTTGATCCATTGAAAAAGAATGGATTAAGGGGTTTTGCTGTTTGGCCCTGTCTGTAAATCTAAGCTATCTCGCAGGGAGTGAACTTGGCGGTATAACACAAAAATACACATTGCGTAACAACAGGGCATATGCTATAGTTAAGACACAATGTGTAAATAGATTGAGAGAGAGTATTATGGATTGCAGTAAGAAAATAAAAGAGTTAAGAGAAAGTACCGGAATGAATAGAAAGGAATTTTGCGAATATTTTGGAATTCCTTATAGAACCGTTACGGAATGGGAAAGAGATAACAGACATGCACCGGAGTATGTGATTCGATTGCTGGAATATTATATTCGGATGGAGAAGATGGTGAAGGATAAAGGGGAAGAGAGAACGGATGAGTGAGGAAAGTGCAAAAGTTAAAAACGAAAATGGACAGGTAGTAGCAGTTGTGACGATGGAGAAGATTCAAAATCGAGTATATGTTATACGTGG
>CAZSBV010000339.1:0-2056 GCA_964605105.1 uncultured Lachnospiraceae bacterium
TTTATCAATAATCGAGAGGTTTTGCTTAGAAGATTACTTTCAGAGTAAGGGAAAAAAGGGAGAATGGTTTAAAGTAGGTGTGGCAGTTCAAAACGATTCTGAAAGAGGTCCTATTGCAGTTTCTGTTGAAGTAGAGGGAGTAGAAATAAGAAGTGCAGAGTCGGTAGAAACAGAAGAAAAGAATGCTTCCGGTGAAGATTTGCTTCTTCTGACAGATACTTTTTGGAACAATGTAACTAAGGTTGTATATTATGATTTCAATGAAGATATATACGAATTATCAAATGCAGGGAAGTTGGAAAAACTACAAGCGATTTTTAAAGAAATGGAATATAAGGAGATAGAGAACCCATGGATAGAAGGCTGGTACATGTTTGAGATACATACAGATGAAAAAACATATGACATGGGAATCACAGGGAATACCATTAGTTTTGATGGGAAATTTTATGAAGCGACAGATTCTATAGCAAAAGAAGTAACGAAGATGATGAAATCAGAAACGGTTTCCAAAGAGTGGACGGAAGAGGAAATATTAGAATTATTTAAAACAAAAGCAAATATGGATTGTACGTTCGTTACTTGTGCGAGTGTGTTTGATTTTGCTTATGAGCGGGTAGGAGTTATTCTATATACGGACAGTAAAGATGGATATATTTATGTGGCTTTTATGGACGAAGAAGGAAATATGCAGCATTGTGGAGTGGAAGCAACATTGGTCGATTTACCGGAATTTATATATTGGGGAAATGGAGAAGTTACATTTAAAGTATGTTCAAAGGATGGTAAATATTATACTCAAAAACTATCTTTTTCAATTGACGAGAACAAAGTAAATTTTGTTTCGGAAGCAATAGAAGATATCAGTGAAGAAAGCATTTCAGAACTGAAGGAAAAATATAATTTGATGGAACCGGAAGAAGAAAAAGTGTCTTCTAAAGTTGACGTTGGAGTATCAGTAGGTATTGATAATTAAAGAGGAGAGCATTGTGAAAGGGAAAAGTAATTTGGCAGGAGGTAACTTCATTATGAATAATCATGAGCTTGTTGAAAAATGGCTTGCTGCTTTTAGCAAGGGTGTTGATAAGAAATTGATTAACGACCATGTAATTTCATATGGCAATCATTTATGGCATTTATTTACATGGGGAAATGTACCTTGCCTCGAAGGTGATGAAGCAAAAATTGCATTTGATGATTTGGATTATGCAGAAGCAATCAGATTTTATGATGGATATTCAAATCATATTGATAATATATCGCTCATAGAAAAGATTTCTGCAAATAGGGTTGATAAGGATAAGGGAAGTGATGTGTATATTGTAGCAAAAGATTTTTCATGGACTTATGTTCGTACACATGAATTCAATTTAGGTCCGTACTTATGTATAAAAAATAGATAAACTTGAATTTATTTAAAAAAGTTCTGGAAGGAAATGAAATATGATTTACACAGAAATGACAATAACCGCTATGAAGATTGCATATGATGCACACTTGGGGCAATTAGATTATAATGATGTGCCTTATATTTTTCATTCGTACCATCTGGCAGAACAGATGGATGATGAAATTAGTTGTACTGTCGCCTTGCTCCATGATGTTGTTGAAGATACAAGTATAACTTTTGCAGATTTGGAGAAAAAGTTTCCTAAACAAGTTGTTGAGATAGTGCAGCTATTAACACATGACGAGAATGTCGATTACTTTGATTACATAAGGGAGATTAAAACAAATCCAATCGCCACAAAAGTTAAGCTTGAGGATTTGCAACACAATTCAAATGAAGCAAGAAGTATAGGTTCAAATCTGACTCAAGAACAATTACTTTATTGGAAAGAAAAGTATGCAAAGGCAAAGGAAATATTAATGCTCTAATTGTTACTTATAAATTCCAATATGTAGAACAGTTAGAAAAGCTTGAAGTTTGCGGAGGTTATTCAAGTGAATGAACAGGTAAAAGAATATATAGATAAATTTCCCGTTGAGATTATTGAAATATATAATAGTTTAAGACAAATGATTTTTGATAGTGTTTCATGTGAACCAGAGGAAA
>CAZSBV010000340.1:0-2053 GCA_964605105.1 uncultured Lachnospiraceae bacterium
GAAGCCACATATTTTATCAATGGTAAATCTACAATTTCAAAAGAAGCAATCTTATAGAATTCCACACCGATTTCTTCCAACAAGTCTACCGCTGTATTGTCAAAAGGAGTGGAAAAGAAGTCAATCCCAACACTCTTAGCTTCCTCCAGAAGTTCCTTATGCCACTCCCATGGAGTATATGCTTTCCCATAAAGCTGATAGAGATTTTCTCCATTCCATGTTCCGTCTGTAATCTGAAAATATTCATTATCACAGTCGATTGTAATGGTATCCGGTGTATACGTCTGAATTTTTACGCAATCCGCTCCTGCTTCTTTCGCCGCACGAATGATTTTTTTTGCATTCTCAATATCACCTGCATGATTTGCAGACATTTCTGCGATAATATATGTAGGTTGCCCTTTTCCTATGAGTCTATTTCCAATTTTAATCATTTCGTTTTCTCCTAATATCCTTTACAGATTCATTTTGACTCTGATTCAACATCCTTGAATCATCTTTCTATCCCTAATTAACAATAGCAATTTTTAGCTTCTTTCCTTCAACAACTGATATTTCAACTCTGCCAACTTCCAGTCGACCTCGTTATCAATATCCTGCATTTCCATTTCATCAATCATAATGGCCCCGGTGTTTTGTGTCACTAACTTCTTCGCATCCTTAAACTTTTCTACATCAAAAACATAGAATTGCCCTACATCATGATAAATTTTCTGTAAATCCTGAGAACGAGCCATGGAATATTCTTCCCATTTGTAAGAAACCTTATCTTCCTCCATAATCATCCCACGAAGTGGTGGAAAAGAAAATTCTGCTACAGGCATAACACTGTCATATGACTTGCTTTCCATCAGTTCTACCGCATCCTTTAATTTATCTGAAGTTATGAACGGTGCTGTGGGATATATGCAGCAAGCCGTATCAAACTGCTGTCCCTGTTTTTCATATTCATTCAAAACTTCCATAATCACATCCGCAGTTGTCGCAAAATCATTGGAAGTTTCAGCACTTCTAAGGAAAGGAATCTTAGCTCCAGCCTCTTTTGCAATCTCTGCAATTTTCTCATCATCTGTAGAAACCATAACTTCATCGAATACTTTGGAATTCAATGCCGCTTCAATAGAATACACAATAATTGGTCTTCCACAAAATTCTCTGATATTTTTATGTGGTATTCTCTTACTGCCGCCACGGGCCGTAATAATTGCTAATCTTCTCTTGGACATCTTCGTTTTCCTTCTTTTTACCATTCTTTATTAATCTGTTGTATTTCTTTACCGATTATCTATTTTTAATCCGTCTATTTTTTTCATTTCTTTAATTTTTAACTACTTGTTCGAAAGCTTCTTGCGAAAATTCCGATATCCCCAAAGAAGTTTATAATAACAAATGAAAAGCAATGTCGATTTCTGCTGCATTGCAATTAGTTTCTTCTCTTCCGCATTGGTTCTCTTCTGATAATAAGGATTCTGCTGAAAATCAGGAAAATACTGCTTCATTTCCTGTCCCATTTTTTTCACAAATCCATATTTAACCGGTCTTACGCCCACCATATACGTGAATAACGTATTGATATAATGAAGCAGCGTGAAACTATATTCTAATTCTTCCTTATATTCTTCAAAATATCCAAACTGTTTTGCTTCTGCTATCATGATACGCGCCGCTTCCATACGATCCTCACAGCGTTTTGGAGAAATCGTATGTACTGTGGAAGTATTATGTTGATAGTAGTAATACATAGGTTCTTGCATATATTCAAAATGCTTTGCTCTAAGCATCCATGACTTCCCGATGGCATTATCTTCATAGAAAATCCCTTCCGGAAAACGGTTCGGATAATCATAAATGATACGACGCTTATATATCTTTACTACCAGACTTCCGCTGTCCAAAATCAAAGACTGGTATTTTTCTTTCGTCAGGACCCCTGTCTGCTCCGGCTTGTTATTATGAACAACCTGTCCAACCTTCATGGAATGTTCTCCGGTCAAATGGTAGTCACATCCCACCATGTCAGCACCCGTCTCTTCTGCCTTCTTTAAGAGCTTTT
>CAZSBV010000341.1:0-2048 GCA_964605105.1 uncultured Lachnospiraceae bacterium
TGATTTTCTCCTTTTCTCTGGATGTTCTTAATGCTTCTGCAACAGAGGACCATCGATTCTTAACAACTGTAATAATATAGCACACATTACTTTAAAAGTCAATCAAGTAATTAACAACTATTTCTATATTTTCGCTATTTTTCATTAATACCGTTGTTATTTATATCTTCACTATTCTTTATACTACTCTTCTTATATTTTTTCTTTTTCTTTGGATTCAGTTCTTCAAGCCTCTTCTGCTCTTCCACATATTTTTCATATAAATCAGGTCGTCTTTCTTTCGTACGTTCTATAGACTGTTCAAGACGCCACTTTTCTATATTTTTATGATGACCACTTAGAAGAACTTCCGGCACTTTCTTTCCATTCCATTCTTCCGGACGGGAGTACTGAGGATATTCCAACAAATTTCCACTGAAAGATTCTGTTTCCCCGGATTCCTGATTACTTAAAACTCCCGGAACCATTCTGGAAATGGAATCCACCATTACCATAGCCGGCAGCTCTCCTCCCGTCAAAACATAATCTCCTATAGACACATAGTCCGTAACAATTTCTTCCAACACTCTTTCATCAATGCCTTCATAATGACCGCACAAAAAAATCAAATCATGCTCCATAGCCATTTCTCTAGCCATGGACTGATTAAATACTTTTCCTTGTGGAGTTACATATACCACTCTGGGGCGCTGTCTGGTTCTCATATTTTCCACCACATGTAAATAGGCATCATAGACCGGCTGCGCCTGCATCAACATACCAGCACCGCCTCCATAAGGATAATCATCTACTTTCTTATGCTTATTTGTGGTAAAATCTCTGATATTTACGGCATTAATGGACAACAATCCTTTTTCACTGGCACGTCCTATAATACTGGTATTTAATCCCTGCATTACCATTTCCGGAAACAAGGTAAGTATATGAAAATTCATTAATCTCTTAATCCTTCCATTACGTGGACCTTCATCTGTCTATTTTCAACATCCACTTCTAAAATACATTCTTTAATTGCAGGAATCAGTAATTCTTTTCCGTCTTCCAAAGAAATTGCATAAACATCATTGGCACCTGTTTCAATCACGTCTTTTAAGGTTCCTAATTTATCTCCAGTATCTTCCCAGACATCCATTCCCATGAGATCTGCAATAAAATATTCATCCTTTTTCAATCTTACTGCATTAGCTCTGGTTACATATAAAGATTTTGTTTTATATTTTTCTATATCATTAATATCATCAATTCCCTTAAACTTTAAAATAACAAATTGTTTAAAGAATTTTACACTTTCAACAGTAAGAAGAATTTCTTCTTTTCCTGTGTCCAGAATGACTTCCATATTTTTCTTAAATCTTTTGGCATCATCTGTAGTTGGAAATACTTTTACTTCCCCTTTGATACCGTGTGTCGATGTAATGACACCTACCTGAAATCTTTCTTCCATATATTTTTCAACTTTCTTTATCAAAAAAGGTACTCCCAACTAAGAAGTACCTTTAAATTAGATTATATCAACGTCTACCTTTGTCTTGTCTCCCAAAGAGGCAGCCTTAACAACAGTACGCATTGCTTTCGCAATACGGCCCTGTTTTCCGATAACCTTTCCCATATCAGCAGGTGCAACATGAAGTTCAACTTTAATGTTTTTTCCTTCTTTTTTTTCTGTTACAACAACTTCATCCGGATTATCAACAAGTGCTTTTGCGATAACTTCAACTAATTCTTTCATGATCCACCTCCAAAAGCGTTTTTTTCCAGTTCGTTAATTCTTAATCGAATTATTTAACGATACCAGCTACTTTAAGGAGTTTTGCAACTGTTTCTGTTGGCTGAGCACCATTAGCTAACCATTTTTTTGCTAATTCTTCATTAACTTTGATTTCGCTTGGTTCAACGTTAGGATTGTATGTTCCGATTTCATCGATACATTTTCCGTCTCTTGCTACTCTGGAATCTGCTACTACGATTCTGTAAATTGGATGTTTTTTGTAACCCATTCTTCTTAATCTGATTTTAACTGCCATTTTAAATGACTCCTTTCTTATTTG
>CAZSBV010000342.1:0-2043 GCA_964605105.1 uncultured Lachnospiraceae bacterium
GTCTCATCAAATACTTTCAATGCAGATTTCACAGTTTCAGGGTCGTCAAGATTAATTCCTGCAACTCTTAACTCTTCTACCGGGTAATCACTGCCGCCAAGACTTAAGAACTTCAGATAGTTGGAAGCATCACCGGTTTCTAAAATATTGTTTGCAATGGCTACAGCACTGGAAAAGCCGGTAGCGTATTTGTATACATAGAAAGCTCTGTAGAAGTGAGGAATGTAAGACCATTCGTACTTCATAACTTCCGGTACAGCGGCACCATCATAGTATAATTTTAATAAATCTTCATAAGTTTCAGATAAAGAATCCGGAGTTAAAGGTTTTCCGTCTTCATACATCTGATGTACTTTGTATTCAAATTCAGCAAACAGAGTCTGACGGAATACGGTAGTTCTGAAACCTTCTAAGAAGTGGTTCAGAATGTAAGCACGACGCATAGGATCTTTTTCCATACTTAATAAGTATTTTGTTAATAACACTTCATTACAGGTAGAAGCAACTTCAGCAACCATAATACGGTAACCGGAATTTGCATAAATCTGCTTGTCATTGGAGAAATAGGAGTGCATTGCATGCCCTAATTCATGTGCCAGAGTAAAAGCATCGTCCAAAGTATCTGTGTAATTTAATTTGATGTATGGATGAACTCCGTAAACACCACAGGAGAAGGCACCGGATTGTTTCCCTTTGTTTTCGTAAACATCAATCCATTTTTCATTGTAAGCTTTATCTAACAATTTCTGATATTCCTCTCCTAAAGGTAATAATGCTTTTTTTACCAATTCTTTTGCATCTTCGTAAGGCATTGGATAATCCACTTCCGCTACCATAGGAGTGTAGAGGTCAAATAAATCGATGTTATCCAATTTCATGGTTTTTGCACGAAGATCCAGATATTTTCTCATGGATGGCAAATAGCTGTGTACAGCTTCAATTAAAGAAGTATATACTTCCAAAGGAGCATTGTCTTCAAACATAGCTGCATGAGCTGCACTTTCATAACCGCGAACGGAAGAAAGGAAGCAGTCATTTTTGACAGAGCCGGAGTACATTTCAGTAATGGTGTTGATGAATTTCTGATAATGTCCGAACATACCTTCAAAAGCTTCTTCACGTACGCTGCGGACAGGACTTTCACGGAATACGGAAAAGTTACCGCTGGTAAGCTGCTGTTCATTTCCGTTTTCATCATGTACTTTAGGAAGAACCATATCTACATCAGTTAAAGCATCATAAGCGTTGCTGAAAGAAGAAGTGGTGTCTGTTAACATGGCTAACATTTTTTCTCTTTGGGCATCTAAAGTATATTTGCGTCCTCTGGTTAAATCATCTAAGTAATGACGGTAATTGTCTAATAAACCTGTCTGTAAAAATTCTTCGATTTTCTTTTCTTCCATAGAAAGAATTTCCGGTGTGAAGAAAGAAACAGCAGAAGAAAATTTTGAGTACAGAGAAGATGCTTTGGCGGTCATGGTCTGAGCTTCGCTATCGCCACCGTCAGCCGATTTACAAAGCATGGCATAAATGTAAACAAGCTCTAATTTTAGTTCTTCTGCAAATAAAGTGTCTAAAGCAGTTTTTAAATGTTCAGCAGAAGTGCTTAAAGTGCCGGAAAAAGATTCCAAGGTTGGAAGCACTTTTGCTACTTCATCAAAGGCTGCCTCCCATGCAGCAGCATCTGTAAAAATGTGTGATACATCCCACATGAATTCAGGATTCATATCTTTTCTTAATTTTAATTCCATTTTTTTGTCTCCTTTTAAATCTCATTGAATATTATTGTACCTTATTAATTTGAAAAATAATAGTAGCAAAAATCATACGATAAAAAATAAAAATTGTCAGAGTAAAAAATACACAATTAAGGTAATATGGAAAACAGAGGGGTGTTATTTAGGGAATAATTGTAAAGTTTATTTATGATAAAATAATAATAAATATTTTTACAAGGAAAAAGTCTTAAATAATCAAATTATAAACGTAGAAAGGGAAAAACTATGCGTAATGTAATCAACTTTAACGACAACTGGAAATTTA
>CAZSBV010000343.1:0-2039 GCA_964605105.1 uncultured Lachnospiraceae bacterium
GAATATCAGATTGTTCCTGATTTTGAACCTGAAATAGAAAACAGTATTGCTCAAAGCATGTCTGATATTAGTGAATCAATAGAAGAAGAAAATACTGCCAAAGAGAAACGTCCTTTAAATGAAACAAAAAAATTTAAAGTACCTTCTTTTTCTTTCATTTTCCTTTTTGTACTGATCTGTTCTGCTTTTATGTATATGGGATATTTTAAATATACCCATTCTATCAGTTATCAGGACAAACAGGCTTTAGAAGCAATTAACAATTATGATTATTACAAGGCAGCACAAATTTATAAAAATATAAGAAAAGAAAATGCTGAGGATGCCTATTGGTATATAAAAGAGGCTGAGACAAAGCTTATGCTGGGAGAGAACAAGGAAGCCTATAATCTGGCTCTTTTAGCAATACAATTAGATGAAAATACAGATGTAGCTTATGATTTTCTTTTATCCTATTTGGAAAAAGAAGAAAATTACATAGAAATGAATCAATATCTGAAACTCTGTACAAACGAAGAAATCAAAGATAAATATTGGGAATATTTATGTGAAGTCCCGGATGTAAATTTTCCCAGCGGAAGTTATGACGAAGCATTGGAATTAGCTTTTCCAGAAGATTTTCAAGGAACTATTTATTATACCTTGGACAGCAGTATTCCTACCCAGAAGTCTCAAAAGTATGAAAGACCAATCAAACTTGGAAACGGAACACATACTTTAATGGCAATTTACGAAAATAAGTTTGGAATGGTCAGTGCCCCTGTTACATTTGAATATAAAATTACATCGGACATTCCCATGGCGCCAACAGTTAACCTTTCCAGTGGTAAATATGCTACTGCCGAATGGATTGAAATTACTATCGAAGAGGGGACAAAGGTTTACTACACTACCGATTTGACCCAGCCAACCAGCGAAAGTATGGAATATACAGCACCAATTCCCATGCCTTTAGGAGAAAGTCGTTTTAACTTCATTGCCTTTTCCGAAAAAGGATTCTCCAGTGGAATAACCCAACGTAATTTCATGCTGAATATCAAAACGAACGTCACGATAGAGGAAGCAGAGACTATACTTGTACAAAAATTAATCTCTACCGGACATATTCTGGATAAAAACGGCGCTGTACAGGACAGATATGGTGTATTCCGCTATTTTTACAAATTCCCGATTTCTGAAACAGGATTTAACTATTACGTTTTTGAAGAGCATTATATGGAAAATCAGATCAATAATCCGCTGAATCATTTTTATGCCGTAGATGTTTTATATGGGAATGTATATAAGCTGATTTCTGATACAAACGGTAGTTTTACAAGGGTTGAAATGTAAGGTTTTACTTGCGTTTTCAATGTTGATGCATTATTATAATTAATTAGATATTTTATCATAGTAAAGTAAATAAAATAGTACGCCTATGGCGGATTGGAGGAAGTATGTATAAAATCATAAGAGCAGAAGAATTGACAACTAACATCTATCTTATGGAAGTTGAAGCACCCAGAGTTGCAAAAAAATGTCAGCCTGGACAATTTGTTATCGTAAGAATGGATGAAGATGGAGAACGTATTCCACTTACCATTTGCGATTATAATCGCGAAGCCGGAACTATCACAATTGTATTTCAGGTAGTAGGATGCGGTACCTTAAAAATGACAAGCTTAAAAGCCGGAGATGCTTTCCATGATTTTGTAGGTCCTTTAGGAAGACCTTCTGAATTAGTAGAAGAAGACATTGAATCTTTAAAACAGAAAAAAATCCTTTTCGTAGCCGGTGGTGTAGGTACAGCTCCGGTATATCCACAGGTAAAATGGTTACATGAACATGGTGTTGATGCAGATGTTATTGTAGGTGCCAAAAACAGAGGTCTTTTAATTCTTGAAAAAGAAATGGAAGCTGTTGCAGGTAATTTATACATAACAACAGACGACGGTTCTTACGGTAGAAGCGGTATGGTTACAACCACTATTGAAGACTTAGTAGATAATGGTGCAAAATACGATCTTTGTATCGCTATCGGTCCTATGATTATGATGAAA
>CAZSBV010000344.1:0-2037 GCA_964605105.1 uncultured Lachnospiraceae bacterium
TCTGTTATTTTTTTGTAGGGATGTTATAATAGAAAAATGTAACGAAAATCGATATATGCACTGCGCATAGAAGAGATGATAAAGGCAGGGAAACTTGAAGTATACAGTGAGCCAGCGGAGGATGCGCCAACGGTGTATTGCAGGATGTTGCGTAAAAATGGTACAAAGATATAAAATACATATTATTTGTTGTTGGATTTCAGGGAAAATATATAATGTGTAGAAAATCAAAATAAGAGAGGCATATTATGAATCTAATTAATATAGAAAGAGTAACAAAAGCATACACAGACCGCAAATTGTTTGATAATGCATCATTTTCATTACAGGAGGGAGAAAAAGTCGGTATTATTGGAATCAATGGTACCGGAAAGACCACACTTCTGAAAATGATTGCAGGACTGGAAGAGCCTGATGAAGGGAACATAACAAAAGCAAATCATATTGTAATACGTTATCTGCCACAACACCCGGAATTTGACCCGGAAAAATCCAGTCTGGAATGTGTTTTGGAGGGAAATATAACAGAGGAAAATCAGTGGAGCATTGAAAGTGATGCAAAAGCAATGATGACTCGGTTAGGAATTACAGACTACGAGCAGCCGGCAGGACAGCTTTCAGGCGGACAGCGCAAGCGCCTGGCATTGATATCTGTATTACTCTCGCCGGCAGATGTACTTTTGCTGGACGAGCCTACCAACCATTTGGACAATGATATGGCAGACTGGCTGGAGGAATATTTGAAAAAATGGCGTGGTGCATTAATTATGATTACCCACGACCGTTATTTTCTGGACAGTGTAACCAATCGAATTGTAGAAATTGATAAAGGCTCAACGTACAGTTATCAGACAAACTATTCAGGGTTTCTGGAATTAAAGACACAGCGTGAAGAAATGGAGCTGGCAAGTGAACGCAAACGCCAGTCTATTTTGCGTGTGGAATTAGAATGGATGCGTAGGGGAGCCAGAGCCCGTTCTACCAAGCAAAAAGCTCATATTCAGAGATACGAAGAATTAAGAGATAGGGAAGCACCTGTACAGGATTCACAGGTGGAGCTTAGCTCTATTTCTACAAGACTGGGCAGAACTACGGTAGAGTTAGAACATATCTGCAAAGGTTATGAAGATAGAAAACTGATTGATGACTTTTCTTATATTTTCTTAAAAGGAGATCGAGTAGGATTTATTGGTCCTAATGGATGTGGAAAATCTACTTTGATGAAAATTATTGCAGGGATCATTCCCCAGGATTCGGGAAATGTGGTAGTAGGTCAGACAGTAAAAATGGGATATTATGCTCAGGAGATTGCATCAGAAAAGAATCAATGCAATCAGGAAAATGAAATTGATTTTTCCTACATGGATCCACAGCAGAGAGTCATTGATTATGTGAAAGATACGGCAGAATATATTCATACGGTAGATGGTGTATTATCAGCATCTGCCATGCTGGAGAAATTTTTGTTTCCACCGGAAAAACAGTACAGCCCTATTGGGAAACTGTCTGGTGGGGAGAAAAAGAGATTGAATCTGCTTCGCGTGTTGGCATCTTCTCCCAACTTTATTCTGTTGGACGAACCTACCAATAATCTAGATATTGCTACTTTAACCATTTTGGAAGACTATCTGGATCGCTATGAAGGAATTGTTGTGACCGTTTCACATGACAGATATTTTCTGGACCGTACCATGAGACGTATTTTTGCTTTCGAAGAAGGCGGCAAGCTGAAACAATATGAAGGCGGATATACGGATTATGCTTTGCGAAAAGCAGAAGAGAATGGGGCAGAAGAAGTAAAGACAAAAAATGTTACTAAGACCGAAACTGCTGCCAAAGAGAAAAAGCAGCGTCCTCGTGGACCACAGAAATTGAAGTTTACTTACAAAGAACAAAAAGATTACGAAACAATTGAAGATGATATTGCAGCTTTGGAAGAAGAATTAGAGGCATTAGATAGTGAAATGATGAAAAATGCAACCAATTCTGCTAAATTGTCAGAGCTGACTGTAAAACAGGAAGAGGTTCAGAAAACAC
>CAZSBV010000345.1:0-2032 GCA_964605105.1 uncultured Lachnospiraceae bacterium
CATGGATACCGGTACCAAAAGCAGTAATCATAGCTCTGATTTCTGCATTGGAATAGATTCTATCCAGTCTTGCTTTTTCTACGTTAAGAATTTTTCCACGAAGAGGTAAAATAGCCTGCGTCGCACGGCTTCTGGCTGTTTTAGCACTTCCTCCCGCGGAGTCCCCTTCTACGATGTAGATTTCACAATTTTCCGGATTTCTGTCAGAACAATCGGCCAGTTTTCCCGGTAATGCCATACTATCCAAAGCAGTTTTTCTACGAGTCAGATCTCTGGCTTTTCTGGCAGCATCTCTGGCACGCTGTGCCAAAATTGATTTTTCTAAAATTATCTTAGCTACTGCAGGATTCTGTTCTAAGAAATAAGTAAGCTGTTCACTTACAATGCTATCTACAGCACCTCTGGCTTCTGAGTTACCAAGTTTTTGTTTTGTCTGACCTTCAAACTGAGGTTCTCCGATTTTTACACTAATAATAGCAGTCAGACCTTCACGAATATCTTCTCCGGTAAGATTAGCTTCACTTTCTTTTAATAATTTATTGCTTCTTGCATAATCATTAAAAGTTTTAGTTAAAGCATTTCTAAATCCCATTAGATGGGTTCCACCTTCAGGAGTAGTAATATTATTTACAAAACTATATACATTTTCTGTATAAGAATCATTGTGTTGGAAAGCTACCTCTACATAAACATCATTTTTCGTTCCTTCAAAATACATAATGTTTTCGTAAAGAGCTGTTTTACTTTTATTCAGGTAAGTAACAAATTCTTTGATACCACCTTCATAATGAAATTCTCGTGTCTTTTGCTTTTTATTACCTTCTTCATCCACTTCTCTGTCATCTCTTAAAATGATACGAAGTCCTTTGGTAAGAAAAGCCATTTCACGAAGTCTTTGTTTCAAAACTTCAAAATCATAAACTACTTCTTCGAAAATAGTAGCATCCGGTTTAAAATCTACTCTGGTTCCTGTTTTTTCTAATTCACATTCGCCTACAACTTGAAGAGGGTAGCAAACATGTCCTCTTTCATAACGTTGTTTATATATTTTACCTTCACTGCAGATCTGAACTTCCAGCCAATCAGAAAGAGCATTAACTACAGATGCACCAACGCCATGAAGACCACCGGATACTTTATATCCTCCACCGCCGAATTTACCACCTGCATGAAGAACTGTGAATACAACTTCAACTGCAGGGATACCGGCTTTCTGGTTAATCCCCACAGGAATACCTCGACCGTTATCAATAACAGTAATAGAGTTATCTTCATTTATGGTAACATCAATAGTATCACAATATCCTGCTAAAGCTTCATCTACAGAATTATCTACAATTTCATAAACTAAATGATGAAGACCTCTGGAAGATGTACTACCTATGTACATACCAGGTCTTTTTCTAACTGCTTCAAGACCTTCCAATATCTGAATTTGATCTGCTCCGTATTCAGCACTCATTTACTAAACCATACCTTTCTCAAAATCAACTTATGACTTAAGCTCTACACTACCATTTGTAACTTTATAAACACGATTAATTTGAAATCTATTGTTTATAAACTCATCTAATCCTGTACAGGTAATAATTGTCTGTATATCACCTATACTATTTAATAAATAATTTTGTCTGTTACTGTCCAGTTCCGATAAAACATCATCCAATAAAAGAACAGGAGTATCCTTTGTTATTTTTTTTACCAATTCTATTTCAGACAATTTTAAGGAGAGAGCAGCAGTTCTTTGCTGTCCCTGAGATCCAAATTTACGAATATCAATCGGTTCCTCTAATTGTTTTCCTTCTTCATCCAGTTTTGTTACCATGAAACAAAAATCATCTCTATGAGGACCAACTGTTGTCATTTTTAATTTAATATCTCTTTCCTGATTGCAAAAAAGTTTCTTTTCATATTCTGCGATAGTAACTTCCGGTTCGTAAACAATTTCCAAATGTTCTTTACCCCCGGAAAGATTTTTATGTATATCACATATGATTTCATTTAACTGATTTACAAATTTAATTCTTCTTTC
>CAZSBV010000346.1:0-2028 GCA_964605105.1 uncultured Lachnospiraceae bacterium
TTAACATTCCATTTACTCTGGCAAGTTCGCCCTGTAAACGTTTTTCTTCTTTTTCCAAACGTTCAATTTCTTTGCTGATATCTACCAATTCTGCGAAAGGCATGTAGCATACTGCACCAGGAATTACTACCGATACTGCATCATCTGCGATTCCTGCTTTATCACTCTGTGTTTTTACTTCAGAAGCATAAGCTAAGGATGCAAAGAACAATCCACTTTCTTCGAATACTTTTAAGATGTCTTCTTTTTCACTTACTACATAAACCAGTGCTTTCTTGCTTGGCGGAACATTCATTTCAGAACGAACGTTACGGATTCCACGAACTGCACCTTTGATAGTTTCGATATCGCTTTCTTCCTTGGCGAAGTTCCATTCGTCTTTATATTCAGGCCATGTACTGATCATAATAGATTCTTCTTCTGACTGTAAGGTACAGAAGATTTCTTCTGTTACGAATGGCATATATGGATGTAACAATTTTAATGCATTTAATAATACATTTTTCAGTGTCCATAATGCTGCATTCTGGCTGTCTGCATTGTCTGTATTGTAAAGACGTGGTTTTACCATTTCGATATACCAGTCACAGAATTCATCCCAGATAAAGTCCTGAACCTTCTGAACTGCAATACCAAGTTCGAAGTGTTCCATATTTTCTGTTGCTTCTTTGATTACTTTATTTAATTTGGATAAAATCCATTTATCTGCCGGCTCTAAGGAAGACATTTCAGGCGTTGTAATGTCTTTTCCTTCCATATTCATCATAATGAAACGGGAAGCATTCCATACTTTGTTTGCGAAGTTTCTGCTTGCTTCTACTCTTTCGTTATAGAAACGCATATCGTTACCAGGAGCATTACCTGTAATTAAAGTAAGTCTTAATGCATCTGCGCCGTACTGGTCGATGATTTCCAATGGATCAATACCATTTCCTAAAGATTTAGACATCTTACGTCCCTGGGAGTCACGTACCAAACCATGGAATAATACAGTCTTAAATGGTTTTTCTTTCATCTGCTCAAATCCGGAGAAAATCATACGGATTACCCAGAAGAAAATGATATCATATCCGGTAACTAATACGTCTGTTGGATAGAAGTATTTTAAGTCTTCTGTCATTTCAGGCCAGCCAAGAGTAGAGAATGGCCATAATGCAGAGGAGAACCATGTATCCAAAGTATCCGGATCCTGAGTAAAGTGTGTATCGCCACATTTTGGACAAACTGTTGGAGCTGTGGCAGCTACTACAGTTTCTCCACATTTATCACAGTAGTAGGCCGGGATTCTGTGTCCCCACCATAACTGACGGCTGATACACCAGTCACGAATGTTATCAGTCCAGTTGTAGTATGTTTTGTTCATTCTTTCAGGAATTAACTGAATGTCTCCTGTTCTTACCGCTTCTGCTGCAGGTTTAATCAGTTCATCCATTTTTACGAACCACTGCTTTTTGATCAATGGTTCGATGGTTGTTTTACATCTGTCATGAGTACCTACGTTATGAACGTGGTCTTCAATTTTTACAAGTAAGCCCATTTCGTCTAATTCTTTTACGATAGCTTTTCTTGCTTCATAACGATCCATGCCTGCAAATTTTCCACCATTTTCGTTAATGGTAGCATCGTCGTTCATGATATTGATTTCCGGAAGATCATGTCTCTTTCCTACTTCAAAGTCGTTAGGGTCATGGGCAGGTGTAATTTTAACTACACCGGTACCAAATTCCATATCAACGTAAGTATCTTCTACAATAGGAAGTTCTCTGTTCATGAGAGGTAACATTACTTTTTTACCGGATAAATGTTTGTATCTGTCATCGTTAGGGTTAATTGCTACCGCAGTATCGCCTAACATAGTTTCCGGACGAGTTGTTGCAAAAGTTAAGAATTCATCTGTTCCAACGATTGGATATTTAATATGCCAGAAATGTCCGGCCTGTTCTTCGTATTCAACTTCTGCATCAGAAATAGAAGTATTACATACAGGACACCAGTTGATGATACGGCTTCCTTTGTAAATCCATCCTT
>CAZSBV010000347.1:0-2022 GCA_964605105.1 uncultured Lachnospiraceae bacterium
GACTTTTGAATAGAAAATAAAATTAGAAGTTTTAAGGATGAAAACATGTAAATGATATGAGTAATATACAAAGTACGGAAATAAGAGAAAAGTTTATTGAATGGAATTCTGAGATGGATATGAAGTATGATAGAGTTTTTTCTATTGTAGATATTGAAAAAGCCAATATGGATAAGTGGGGAGATGTTCTTCCGTTTTATAAAAATATAAAGGAAGAAGGGGTTGTACTGTGGAAGATTAAAAACAGAGCGATTGGATAGAGAACTTTCAAAAATAATTAAAGAAGCTTCTTACCTACGTGAAAAGTCAGATTATGACGATTTCTATATTGCATCTAGAGATGAAGCAAGAAATCAATTGGAGAATGCTAAAGTATTTTTACATAAGATTAGTGAATTTATGAATCGGATTTAAAGATGATTGATAAGGATGTTTCAGATTTGGAGCATCCTTTTTTTATAAAATTTACGAACTGGAGAAGAATGGAATGTATTGTATTCGTGAAGCTAAATATGAAGATATGAAGAGTCTTTCAAATATCATGGTTCAATCTTTTCGTAGTGCATTTGCGAGTTTTGTGACAGAGAAGACTATGGATGCCTGTGCTAACGAGAATAACTGTCAGGCAATGCTGGAAGCGGTTTATCAGGAAGGAAAGATGCATTTCTTGATGGGGGACAATAGTGGTTTCCTGTGCTGGCAGGAAACAGAGGATGGCGTGGAAATCGTGGCAATTCATTCATTACCTGAAAGTTGGGGAACAGGATTGGGACACGCTATGCTGACGGAAGCCTTAAAACGGATTGGGGAACGTCCGGTATTTCTTTGGGCATTTAAGGAGAATCTTCGAGCACGACGGTTTTATGAAAAACATGGTCTCTGCTGGGATGGAAGTGAGCGAGTAAGTGAATTTGACGATGCGCTGGAAGTTCGATATGTAAGGAAATAAGCAGGTGTTATGACGTTTTTTAGATAAACAAATGTTTTTGGCGAGTTAAAAATAAAGAAAATATTAAGAAAGTCTTAAAAGTCAATATTTTAACAATGTATACAAGTATAAAACACAAGATTTGGCTAGTTTTAAAAGTTATTTGACGAGACATAAGTGAAAAAAAGGCATATACTACGTTTGTAATCAAGCAAAAGGAGGTAAATGCTATGAGAAATACATTCATGTCTTACCTTAAAGAAGGTTGGAAAAATTACGTGAATATGATTGAACTTCAGAATAAATAATATACAAAGATGATTGAGAGCCGGCGAAAGTTATTTCGTCGGTTTTCTTTTTTGGGAGAGTGCGGTATAGTAAAAGAAAAAAGGCGGTTTCTTATGAAGAATATTTATGATACTTATACATTGAATAATGGAGTAAAAATTCCGTGTGTAGCATATGGGACCTACAAAGCAAAGGATGAAAATGGCGCAGATATCATTGCTGCGGCTGTGGAAGAAGGGTACCGCTATTTTGATACAGCATCCTACTATCAGACCGAAGAATATGTAGCAGAGGCTATTCGAAGAAGCGGACTTCCAAGAGAGGACTTTTTTATTGCTACAAAATTGTGGAAAGATCAGATGGGTTATGAAAATGCTTTGAAAGCGTGTGAAGAATCCTTAAAATGCTTGAATACGGATTACATTGACTTGTATTTGATTCATTGGCCAAAACCGACACCGAACTGCAAGGATTGGAAACAGTTGGATCTGGATACTTGGCGTGCATTGGAAAAATTATATAAAGCTGGAAAAGTACGTGCCATTGGCGTCAGCAATTTTCTTCCACATCATTTGGATAATATTTTGGAAAACTGTGAAATTAAACCAATGGTTGATCAGATTGAATATCATGCTGGTTATACGCAGGAAGCAACGCTGCTTCCAGAGAGCGTATGAGAGAAAATATGGATTTATTTGACTTTGAAATCAGCGATGAAGATATGAAACGAATTAATACGATTTCGCAGGTAGGCTGGTCGGGAGAACATCCGGATAGGGAAAGAGTACCTGCAATAGTGGTGTAAT
>CAZSBV010000348.1:0-2017 GCA_964605105.1 uncultured Lachnospiraceae bacterium
GTTTACCATTATCGTCATAATAATATGTTTTACCATCTATCTCTTCTTGATGAGGATTCTCAGTTTCAGAAATTTCCTCATCTTCAATTTCTCCTTCAAACAAATTATCCAGATAATTTCTCGCTTCTTCTGTGGTAATTTCGCTTTCCGGATTTATTTCTTTATAACGCTCCGCCTCTGGTGGTTTCGTCTCATTTATATCCTTATTTTCTGATATCTCACCCACTAGTAGACACCTCCTTCTGCTTTATATAATTCTGTAAATCTGCAAAGAATATCATTATATGACGCATCTCGGACTGATTGTTCATAAATCAATAATGCCATTACAAGATCAATTTGACGTTTAGAGTAATTTTTAAGTGTTGGTGTTATGTATTCTGCTACCATATGAACCCAATCAACAATATTATCACAACTCTTCGATTGAGCAATAGCACTTTCAGCATTAAAGAAATCATAAACCAAATGTCGTAATGCTTTTACTGCATTTTCTTTTTCCGCTGATATGTATTCCAAAAAGTCACACTTTACCGATGTTTCCAATTTTGATTTTAAAACATCAGACTTCAACTTCTTTATGTCAATTCTGTCACCTTTACGATAAATCTCCTTCTGCATTATACAGTCTAACAAGGACTTTTCGACAATCATGCTGTTGACACTTCCAGAATAGTCATTTTCAACTATACAAGCATAAAAGGAAGCTTCATCTCCCTCGTATTTATCAACTTTGCAAAGAACTGGTTCTAACCAATCGCTCTGTGAAATTGCCGCAACACCCTTTTCAAGTTTTGCTAGCTCAACAATCTGATTATCTGTCAATCCAGAAGCTTTACCTACTAATTCTCGATCTAAAAAATCCGGAAGCCTGAGAATAATCTTCGTATTGGTATTTCTAATTACGGACATATCCAATAACCCTGGGGATTGGTCTGCAATTACAAAACCTTCTCCGTAAGTTCTCATCTCAGCAATCGAATTTGCAAGCATTTCGACAGATTTACCAAGCATATTAGCCCCTTCACTTGATTGCTCGGTAGATGTTCTTTTTAACAGATTATGTGCCTCTTCAAGAACCGTAATATGCTTCAATCCATCATTTACATTCGCACCTAATGCTCTTTGTTCCATGCGATGTTCTTGTAACTTCAAAACTAACAGTCCCATTATTAAAGATTTCGTTTCTGATGAACCGACACGACTAAGGTCTACAATAACATTACGATCAAATAATTCCTCATCCGATACATCATTTGTAGTAAAAATTAAGCCGTTAATTCCATTCGTAAGCGATCTTAACCTTGTCACAAGTGAGCCGGTATAATCTCCTTTGTTATCATCTGAATAATCACTTTCATTCAGCACAATTCTGATTTGTTTCACAACATCTGCAAAAGTAGGAAAAAGGTCATCATCGTATTTATTAACCGACCTCTCCAAATCCCATCCTGCATTTACATATGAACGTTCTACAGAATCTTTTAATATTGCAGGCATTGCAGCATACATTGGCCAACACACATTAAAAATTTCAATCAATCGGTCTAAATGTTCAAGGATATGAGTATTTTTAGGAAAACGAAATGGATTGATACGCAACATTTGAATATCCTTTATATTAGGATTAGTTCCATATGTTACTACACCTTTTTTCTTTCCTAAAACCTCTTTATACTCTCCTTTTGCGGGTTCTACAACAAGGAAACTCACCTTCTCTTTTCCAAGTTTTTCAAGCAATCTATAAATCGTATTGGATTTTCCAGAACCAGTAGACCCTGTAATAAATGTATGTTTACTAAGTTCCTCTTTCGATAATCTGATACGTTGCTCTGGTATTTTTTTTCGCATGTGGTATCCACAACCAATATCAAGGCTTAAGTTCCCCTCGAGTAATGAATGAGGTTCCCTTCCAAATGAAACCACATCAAGTACAGGCAACCCACTAACGGATTTTCTAGGAAAATTTAATGCCTTAGCCAGTTCTTTACCAGACAATGGCGTAGTAGGTGTTACC
>CAZSBV010000349.1:0-2016 GCA_964605105.1 uncultured Lachnospiraceae bacterium
GTTCAAAAAAGTGCTCTCTGTCATGCAATACACTGCTTATATAATGAGCTATAACATAATCATACTTTCCTTCGGAGTAAATCTGATTCCACGCAGCCTCTGTTTCCACATCCAAAAATTTTACATCAATTTCTACCTCTTCCGGTAAATCGCTTTTATGCTCAGAAATATATTTCACAAAATCATCAGCCCAATCTATAATTTTCCTCTGAATAGCTTGATGGTTTTAACAACCCTTTCTGATCATACAAACGTACCGCTTTCTGAGAAATACCTGCCTTCTTTGCAATCTCTCCCGATGTCATTTTATCATTCATGTCTTTCCTCAAATATTGTACTTCTTGTACAGTGGGAATATACTTTTGTAAAATATATATAAAATTCACAGGCACGAAAAAAAGATCCTACCGAACCTTATATTCAGTAAGACCTTTTCTATTTGACTTTCATTCCAAAACATTTGCTTCCCTTAATATTAAATTCATATTATTTTTTTACACGTTCAATCATCCCCGCAACATATGGAACTGCATTTTGAACAATCAATTTCAATTCCGGATGCTTATTTTGAAAGACATTAAAAATCTCATGCGCAAAGGCTTGCCCTATATTATCTACATCTTTAAAATCTAATACTATCTCTTCAAATTCATCAAACCTTGTGCACAGTCTTCTCGCCTGAGATCTAGAAACTGGATAACCAAATTCACAGCATACGTGCTTTATCGGTATGCTAGTTTTAATGAACCCGCTATCTATTGGTGCAAACATATCAAAAACCTCCTTTGTAGTTTTTTTTGAATGATTGGATATCTCCAAATGAACCATTGTGCCACAATTAACACCTGTAAATGAACTTTGTCCTGAAGTATTTAAATCAATCAACTCTCTAATCATGTGCTCTGATATATTATCATGCGAAAAATACATATTGCTCGATAAAATAACAAAACGATCCATCATACGTGATGTAAAAAAAATTCCTTCACCAGAATGATTAGTTTCAGCAGTAGTTAGTTTTCCCTTGAAAAGTTCCATTATTGCATCTTCTATCTCTATATCATCACGTTCATACTTCTTTTTCATATATTGAACAATATTATTAAAAATACCTATTCCACGGTCCATAATACATATTCTAGTTGATAAATAATTTTTTTCCATTACTATAAAAATAGTTTCTGATTTTGAATGTTCAATTGCGTTATTCAAAATTTCCGTAAAAGCATACGCCCATATATGCTTTATATTTTCTGGTAAATCTCTTAAATAAGGAAAGAAATCTTCTCCATAAATAGAGTCTTCTTGCAAATTCGTATTGATATAAAATTTATTAATTTTTTCTGTCTTCAATTCATATCCACATTTTCTAGATTTATTCGAAATAATTATTTCTTTTTCTTCTAATTCAAACAAATAACGCCTTACAGTTGTATCAGAAGTTCCAAAAGTTACTTTTACTTTACTAACTAATTTTTCTTCATTATTATTAATCTTTTCCAATATGTATCTAATTATTCTCTCTTTTTTTTCTTTTGTATATGACATCCAATATTCCTCTTGTATTTTTCAACTTTATTCCGTTATATTTAAACTATACCACCTATTTTTTCAACTTTCAACCACTACATCTAGAAGTATTATTTTATATATACACAACTTTAGTTTTTTACTATATATTGTATCATTTATCATTCCATGGGTTTATTTCTTCTGTTAGCGTTAAGTATTCAAACATATTTATATCTCTATGAACGTAACTTCTTGGAAACCAAACAGGCAAACTTAACAATGACCTTTGAAAACTTCGCGAAGCTCTACAATGAGGACATGAAGCACCGGATACGGGAACACACATACAAACAAATATCAGCTATAATTAAAATTATTCGTAACACTCTGATTCCCTAAAAATTTCGTAAGCGCAGTAAGCACCGCTCCATCTTTTTCTTTGTACACAATTCGATTCACATCATCAATTCGTCTGCTCCACCAACCACTCATATTATTTTTTCA
>CAZSBV010000350.1:0-2015 GCA_964605105.1 uncultured Lachnospiraceae bacterium
AATCTTCAAAGTCTGTACACCATTTACCGCATTTGCTCCGGTAATAACAGATGCTGCTGTCGAATTACTTACTTTTGTTGTCTTCTTTAAATAATCACTTTCCAATCGCATATTGCTCAAAGTCTTACTATAAAAAGAATACACCTTTGTATTCAATTCCTTCCAAGCATCCTGCTTCCACTGTAATTTTGTCTGTGCCTTTACCAGACTATCCCTTTTCGTAGATTTTGCTTTTACTAACTCACTTATGATACTTTCCGTATCTAAACCAGAGTTCATACCTGTAATTCTTATAGCCATATGTAACACTCCTATCTCTTTTCATCAACTAAGAGTCCTGCTAATTCCCATGCCTTAGCAATCATATCTAAGGTCTTTTCCGGTGGTAATTCCTTAATAACTTCCTTGGTTTCTTTATCTACAATCTTAATTGTAACTCGATTTGTTTTCTCATGAATTCCAAAAATCGCTTCTGAATTCTTCAGATTCTTATTGATGTTTTCTACTGCTCTTCGAATACTTTCCTGACTTGGCTGCTGTCCGGCATTTTCCTGACTTTCATAACCCTGTCTTCCACTGCCTTCCTGAGTCTTTGCTACAGCCACAGTATTATTATCTATTTTGGGAACTGTAATATTCTCCGCGGTTCCATCCACTGTTTCGTTGCTTATCTTTGGGGTTGTTACAGGTCTTGTCATTACTTGTGCCTGTATACTTGAAATACTGTTAATTGGTTCCATTCCCATAACGTTCACCTCCGTGTGAAAATTAAAAATTTATTGCTATTTATATTATCGGCTAAATTCATTAAAAAGTTTATAATTATTTTAAAATAAGTCCTTTAATGCTTCCAGATTTTCCGATACCAAAGCATCTTTATTTGCTTCCTGAATCTGTAGATACACTTCTTTTCGATAAACAGGCACTTCCTTAGGTGCCGTAATTCCTACTTTTACCTGATCACCTTTAATATCTAAAATCGTAATTTCAACATTATTGTTAATTACCAATGCTTCGTTCTTTTTTCGGGAAAGTGCTAACATTTATTCACCCTCCTTCTTCAGTTCCTTTAAAATATCATAGATATAATATTTAATAGGATATTTTTCAGCATTTACAATAATCTGAGTTGCTTTTTTACTATCCGCGTTGATAACAATCGGTGCCTGAAGGTTTACGCTCATCTTGGATAAATCCTTTGGTACGGTAACGGTCACCAAAACCAAAGTATCTTCCGCATTCATCTCGCCGAGAGGAATCAAATGATCATCTTCTACCTCAGGATTGTAATCTTTTGCTACCAATAACGGGTCCATGACAGGCATTGCAAACTCTGCTTCCTGCAAAGACTGAAGCCATCGGATGGGAGTGTCTTTCCCTTTTTCTTCATCAAATACTAACGCAAAATCTGTCATTTCAGGAAATCCAATAATTCCCGACGGAAAATGAATAATTTTGCTGTCATCAATTTCAATTTCTCCAAATACTCTTGTTGTAATCTTCATAACTCTACCCCTATATTAAATAAAGTTCATTAAACTATTCTGTAAAACTTTACCGGTTGCCATAAGCGCTGAACTGTATGTCAATTCTGCACTGCTTAATTGGATTGCAACTTCTGTAATATCTATATCTTCATTTTCGGATTTTAAGGTTTCAAAATTGGTCTTCTGACTCATAAGTCTGTTAGAGATTAATTCCAGTTTCTGACCTCTGGTTCCATTTTCTGTTACTGCAAAGTTCACGGCATCCAGATGACCCTGCATCTTGGTAATTCCACTTTCAAACAGCTGCTGTGTTTTTTCATTCAACAAGGTAAATGCTTTTTCTGCTGCGGCAAGCTGATTTTCCAGTATTTGTGCCACATCCGGGTCGTCATTTTCTTCTATCATCTGCTTTAATTTTGTTACCTGCTTTTCCATAGCAACAGTATCTTCCATAGCTTTTACCATATCATCCACATCGCGGCTGATATCATGGGTAAACACTTCATCTGCTGTGGTATTTACACGAAT
>CAZSBV010000351.1:0-2013 GCA_964605105.1 uncultured Lachnospiraceae bacterium
AAAAAGCTTTACAATATTGAATAAAGCATTTAATATAGAGACGTCAGAAATGGAACAGGAGTGCTTGCAAAATCACAAAAATTCGGTATATACTATAGTCTTGGAAAAAGAAGAAGACATTATGGCTATCTTTCATGCAATTAAATTGATTGATGATGATGGAGTTCTTCATGATTTAAGGGACTGCATAAATCCGGAGATTTTGAAGCAGTATTGTTGCCGAAGGGCATTTACAAGAGGGGCCTTTTTATGCATTGGTTCTATGAGTGATCCTAAGAAAGGATATCATTTAGAACTGGTCTGTAATAATATGCATCAGGCAGAGCAGATTCAGGATGTACTGATTTTATTTGATCTGGATGCTAAAATTATAGCCCGAAAGAAATATTTTGTTGTGTATTTAAAAGAAGGTTCTCATATTGTAGATTTTCTGGGGATTACCAAGGCACGGGTTGCTTTGATGAATTTGGAAAATCTTAGAATTGTGAAAGAGATGCGTAACAGTATTAACCGAAAGGTGAATTGTGAGACGGCTAATATTGCGAAGACAGTAAATGCGGCAGCAAAACAAATTGAAGACATCATTTTCATCCGCGATTATGTAGGATTTTCAAAATTACCGGATACCTTAAAAGAAATGGCTCAGGTAAGATTGGATTATCCGGAAAGTTCACTAAAAGAATTGGGACAGTATCTGGATCCGCCTGTAGGAAAATCAGGGGTGAACCATAGACTGCGAAAATTGTCTGAAATTGCGGATTTAAATAGAGGATGAGTTTAAGGAGGAGTGGTATTATGAGAAAAGAAATGGTAGTGCAGATTGCCGGTGGATTAGAAGCAAGACCAATCGCGGTTTTAGTTCAGGTTGCAAGTCAGTATGAAAGTGCTATCTATTTAGAAGCTGATGGAAAAAGAGTGAATGCTAAAAGTATTATGGGTATGATGACCATGGCTTTAAAAGCAGGAGAAAAATTAATAGTCGAAGCAACCGGTGCTGATGAAGCGGCAGCAATCGAGGGTATTGAAAACTATATCAGTGGTCGTGAATCATAAAAAATCACGTTAGGTGTTCCTTTTTTAAAAAAAATGCGTTATACTACACGTGAACAATATAAATTTTTTTATATAAATGGAGGAATTAAAAATGTTAGTTTCAGCTAAAGAAATGCTTGACAAAGCAAAAGCTGGCCACTATGCAGTTGGACAGTTCAACATTAACAACCTTGAATGGACAAAAGCAATCCTTTTAACAGCTCAGGAATGCAATTCTCCAGTTATCTTAGGTGTATCTGAAGGTGCTGGTAAATACATGACAGGTTACAAAACTATCGTTGGTATGGTAAACGGTATGATCGAAGAATTAGGAATTACAGTTCCTGTAGCTCTTCACTTAGATCACGGCTCATACGATCACTGCTACAAATGTATCGAAGCAGGATTCTCTTCTGTAATGTTCGACGGTTCTCACTTCTCTATTGAAGAAAACGTTGAAAAAACAAAAGAAATCGTTGCTGCAGCTCACGCTAAAGGAGTTTCTGTAGAAGCAGAAGTTGGTTCCATTGGTGGAGAAGAAGACGGTGTTGTAGGTGCTGGTGAATGTGCAGATCCTAACGAATGTAAAGCAGTTGCTGATTTAGGAATTGACTTCTTAGCAGCAGGTATCGGTAACATTCATGGTAAATATCCAGCAAACTGGGCTGGTTTATCTTTCGAAACATTAGATGCTATTCAGCAGTTAACAGGAGATATGCCATTAGTACTTCACGGTGGTACAGGTATCCCAACAGAAATGATCCAGAAAGCAATCTCTTTAGGAGTAGCTAAAATCAATGTTAACACAGAATGTCAGTTAGCTTTCGCAGCAGCTACACGTGAATACATCGAAGCTGGAAAAGATCAGCAGGGTAAAGGATTTGACCCTCGTAAATTATTAGCTCCTGGTACAGAAGCTATCAAAGCTACAGTAAAAGAAAAAATGGAAATTTTTGGTTCTGTAGGAAAAGCATAAGAAAT
>CAZSBV010000352.1:0-2012 GCA_964605105.1 uncultured Lachnospiraceae bacterium
ATGATACGGTCTGTTTTAATTTCCGGATCAGGCATTGGAATAGCACTGAATAACGCTTTGGTATATGGGTGAAGAGGATTTGCGAAAATATCTTCTGTAGATCCCATTTCTACCATCCCGCCCAAATACATAACACCCACTACATCTGAAATATGTTCTACTACAGATAAGTCATGGGAAATGAACAGGTAAGTTAAATCTCTTTCATCCTGTAAATCTTTAAGCAAGTTGATTACCTGCGCCTGAATGGATACGTCCAAAGCGGATACAGGTTCGTCACACACGATGAAATCCGGATTTAAAGCAATGGCTCTGGCGATACAGATACGCTGTCTCTGTCCACCGGAGAATTCATGAGGATAACGGTCTTTGTGATAAGGCTGCAATCCGCAGGAAAGCATGATTTTAGTTACATAATCATCTAATTGATCCTTTGGCACCAGTCCATGCTCTCTTACTGCTTCACCAATAATTTCACCAACCGGAAGTCTTGGTGATAAAGAAGAATATGGATCCTGGAAAATAATCTGCATTTTGGTACGAAGATTACGCAATTCTTTTTTAGAAAGTTTTTGTACATCCTGTCCGTTAAAAATTACTTCTCCGTCTGTTTTTTCTAACAGTCGAAGTATGGTTCTACCGGTAGTGGATTTCCCACAACCGGACTCTCCTACCAATCCCATGGTAGTTCCTTTTTTAATACTGAAAGAAACATCATCTACTGCTTTTACAGCACCCTTCTGTGTACCTAATGCAGTTTTAATTGGGAAGTATTTTTTCAGGTTACGAACTTCTAACAAAATATCATTGTCTACAGTCTGTTTGTTTTCTGACATTCTACTTTTCCTCCTTTACTGCATCATCATAATGTCTGTAACAGCTTACATAATGAGTATCGCTGAGTTTTACTTCACCAGGATATGCCCCTTCACAACCTGCTACACACATTTCGCAACGGTCTTTGAAATAGCAATAGTTTGGCATATCAATTGGGTTTGGAACCTTACCCGGAATACTGTATAAACGATCTACTTTCTTACCTACTACCGGTTTTGAATTCATCAGACCAATGGTGTACGGATGTCTTGGATCTTTAAAGATTTCCTGTGCAGTTCCTTTTTCTACTACACGACCTGCATACATTACAACAACATAATCTGCCATTTCTGCAATTACACCAAGGTCATGAGTGATTAACATGATAGAACTGTTAATCTTATCTTTTAATTCACGCAACAAATCCAAAATCTGTGCCTGAATGGTTACGTCCAAAGCTGTTGTTGGTTCGTCGGCAATGATGAGTTTTGGATTACAAGCTAATCCCATAGCGATAACGATACGCTGTCTCATACCACCGGATAATTCGTGAGGGAACATTCCATATACACCTTCACTATTAGCGATACCAACTAATTCTAACATTTCAATCGTTCTTGCCTTTACATCTTCCTTACTCATATCAGGATTGTGTAAAGAAATAACTTCGTCTACCTGATCTCCGATTCTGAATACAGGATTTAAAGAAGTCATAGGTTCCTGGAAAATCATGGATACATAGTTACCACGAATTCCCTGCATTTTTTCATTTGGTGTATTTACAATATTATATGCTTTGCCATCACCAAGATTTAAACGAATTTCTCCTTCTACAGTCTGTCCCTGTGGTCTCTGAACAAGCTGCATAATAGATAAACTGGTTACGGATTTACCACAACCGGATTCTCCTACAACGCCAACAGTTTTTCCAATGGGTACTTCAAAGCTTACACCGTTAACACTCTTAACCGTTCCTGCATCTGTGAAGAAGTATGTGTGGAGATTGTCAATCTCCACTACATTTTCCGGATTCTTCATTGTAGTAGTATATTCAGATTCCGGAACATTTTTACGTTTTCTCTTTTTTTCAAATTCATTTGTAATTTTACGGTTTTCTCTGGAAATTCTGCGAGCTTCCTTCGCGGAGAGATAACCCTCTGCCTTTTTCTTAGCCATGTTTCCTCTCCTTTCTATCT
>CAZSBV010000353.1:0-2009 GCA_964605105.1 uncultured Lachnospiraceae bacterium
TGCCGGACCTGCTGAAAAGTTATATACTCTAGCCATTTTTCTAATCCTCCTGTTTCTTACTTCTATGTAGTTTTTTCAATAATATCTCCTCATAAATTGTATTGAAAAACTCTAGATTGTATACATGCATCCTATTCTACAACATTTTAACACTTTAGTCAATTACATTGTTACATTTTAATAATGAATTACCACCGGCATTCCTACTTCCAGCATCTCATAAAGTTCGCTCATTCTTTCCAATGGTGTATTGATACAGCCATGAGAACCGCTCTTTTTATAGAGTTCTCCACCGAATTCGTCTCTCCATGTAGCATCATGAAGTCCGATACCTCCATAGACCGGCACCCAGTAATTCACAAAAGAACGATAGTTCTTACCTTTTAAAATAGCATTTCTTGTTTTGCTGTAAACATAGCAAACAACTTCCGGAGTTCCCATGCCCTGAGAAGTACATCCGGTAACTACATCCGTTTCAAATACTTTTTCTCCCTCAGAAAAAAACATCATTTTTTGAATTGTCATATCCACTTCTACATAGGTACTGTCAATAAAATTGCTGTCCTTATAGGTGATATTTCTGATATAGGCAGGCTCTCTTACCAGCTCCACAGGATTTTCAAGATAATTCATCAAATAGACAACTTCCTTTTGCTGGTAAATTTTAGTACCATAATTTCCCTTTGTCAGCACAATTTCTCTTCCATCATGTGTTGTAAATCTAAAATTCTGCCAAGTATCATGGTCTTTTGCCAATTGTGCCACAAAATCCGTGACAGCATTTTTGTCAAAACAGATTTCACCTTCTTTATCTAATGTAAAGTTTCCATCTTGATCCTTAGCAATCCATAATGCAATTTCAGAAGGCATAATCTTCTTTTCTACTTCCTTCAATTTATAAGTCAGTGAAATATTTTGTATCTTTTCTATTTTTTGAAATAAATCTCTTACTTCCTGCATTTCCAAAGTCTCTTCTCTGGTAAAATAGCACCCTTCCTCTTCCAAGTTGACTTCTGTATCTGCATTTCGAATTACCTCGGATAGTTTCTCTTGTGCCAATTGGATATTCAGAATCTTCTCTTTTTCTTCTAAAATCTCGTATCCATTTTCCCCAAGGACAATTCGCAGAGTATCTTCTTCCATTTCCAAATTGCTTTTATAACTATCTGTAGTATAGAGCCACTGTTCCAGCGCCTCTTCATTAAATGAAATTTTAGGGCATACTTCTTCATTCTGATGCCCAGTCAACATATGACTATACCATACGAAAGGATTCTGTCTATCACGGTATTCTTTCAGTGCACTTTCAAAATCATACTGAATATCCAACGCCTCTGTTTCAATGACTTCTACATCCTGAGGCGTGATTACATATAAGACATCATATTCAAAGTTTTCCGCCAATTCCTGCGCTGCTTCCTGTACCGTTTTACCTGTACAATATATGCCATTAATCCATGTCCCATACATAAAAGAATCCTGATAATAAACTGCCAGGCCTAAATAAATCAGGCCCGGCAAAATAATTACACTCATCAAAAGCAGGGATATTCTTTTCATCCACTTTTTCATAACTTTTACGCTTCTTTGTTTTTCAAATCCTCTGCATCAAAGGCTTCGCTGATTGGTGCTCCAGCCGGAACCATAGGGAATACCTTATCATCTTCCGGAATCATACAGTTCAATACTACCGGTTTATTTAAAGAAATTGCTTTTTCAATAGCTGGCGCAACTTCTTCTTTTTTTGTAACCAGAATTGCTTCACATCCTAATCCTTCTGCTACTTTGCAGAAATCAACTTTATCATCCAAAATTGTCTGTGAATATCTCTTGTCATAGAACAAAGTCTGCCACTGACGTACCATACCTAATACATGGTTATTAATAATTACCTGAATGATTGGAATATTATATCTGCTGGCAGTTGCAAGTTCATTCATATTCATTCTGAAGCAACCATCCCCGGCAATATTAATACAAATTTTATCCGGTTGTCCCATTTTCGCTCC
>CAZSBV010000354.1:0-2006 GCA_964605105.1 uncultured Lachnospiraceae bacterium
ACATATAACCAGTCACGTACGTTCTTACCATCACCATATACAGGAAGCTTTTTGCCCTGTAATGCATTGTTGATAATAAGCGGAATCAATTTTTCCGGGAACTGATAAGGTCCGTAGTTGTTGGAACAGTTGGTAATGTTCGCAGGGAACTTATAAGTATCCATATAAGCCTTCACTAACATATCAGAAGATGCTTTACTTGCTGAATATGGGCTGTGTGGATCATATGGTGTTGTCTCATAGAAAAATGCATTTTCATCATCCGGTAAAGAACCATATACTTCGTCTGTAGAAACATGAAGGAATTTCTTGCCTTCTTTGAATGTTCCGTCTGGAAGTTCCCATGCAGCCTTTGCACAGTTTAACATAACTGCTGTACCAAGTACGTTAGTCTGTACAAATACTTCCGGATTCTTAATACTTCTGTCTACGTGGCTTTCTGCTGCGAAATGAACAACTCTGTCGATATCGTTTTGGGCAAAAATCTTGGAAATTGCTTCTTTATCACAGATATCTGCTTTTACAAAAGTATAGTTATCTCTGTCTTCCAAATCCTTTAAATTTTCAAGGTTACCCGCATAGGTAAGAGCATCCACGTTGATAATACGGATGTCGTTGTCATATTTTTTAAACATATAATGAATGTAATTAGAACCGATAAATCCGGCTCCACCTGTTACTAAATAAGTTCTCATGGCATAATCCTCCAATTTCTCATAATTATTTGTATTGTAGCACATTTTTCCACATTTGAATATAGCACTTATGAAAAAAGAGACATTGAAGCAATGTCTCTTTTTTATCTAATATGTTTAATAGCTCAAATAGCTTAAGTTCATATCAACTTTCGTACTGATACCAGCAACAGTTCCTTTATCAGAATACTGCCACATATCATATCTGCCACTGTAGGTTACGGTACTGTTATACTGTGCCAGCCAGATTTTATATCCGCTTAATGCACTAACATTCATTTTCTGGCTGAGCCATGTTTTATTAGCATAAATACCTGCTCTGTAACCACCGTTCTGAATCGTCTGACAGAACGCATTAATTACTTTTGTTCTATCTCCGCTGGATAAGCTGTCTGCACGACCGCCACTAGGTTCCACGTCGATGAATACCGGATACGTAATCTTGTAACCACTAATCTGACTTAATACCATAGAAGCTTCTTCTACCGCTTCCACTTCATTAATCGCCTGACTGAAGAAATATACACCGACTTTCAGGCCTGCGTTTGTTGCTCCCTGAATGTTCTGACGGAATTTATTATCTTCTACCAAAGAACCCTGAGTAGAACCTCTGAAACCGGTACGGATGATAACATAGGATACACCGGAATTCTTTACTTTTGTCCAGTCAATGGTTCCATTCCATGTAGAAACGTCGATTCCAAGGATTCCGGAACCGGTGTTCAGAGTACCGTCACTGTTAAAGCTGTATTTTGCTCCCTGGATTACCTGTTCTCCGGTTACCTTATTTCCATTTTTATCAAAGTAATAGGTTTTTCCGTCTATGTTCTGCCATCCGGTGTAAACGTACTGAGATACGGTCTCTTTTTTATAAAAGGTACTATATTTATAGTAATCTGCAGCTTTCGCTTCTACATACTGACCATTTACTAATACATAAATCTGATTTCCACTCTTATCTTTCAACAAAGTCGTAGTATCTGTTGTTGCATCATATGCTTTGGTAATGGTAATCGCACAGGTTGCAGTTTTACTATCTGCTGTTGCAGTAATTGTAACACTTCCTTCTGCTTTCGCAGTAACTTTTCCACTAGAATCCACCGTAGCCTTACTCGTATCCGAACTTGTCCACGTTACGGTTTTGCCAGTCGGTGTTACTGTGGCTGTTAAAGTAAGTGTAGCCCCTGTTTTCATAGATGCCGTTGTTTTATCTAAAGATATGGTAGTTTCCACATTTTTTACTGTCACTGCACAAGTGGCAGTTTTACTGCCATCTGTTGTGGTTACCGTAATCGTCGCTGTACCTTCTTT
>CAZSBV010000355.1:0-1990 GCA_964605105.1 uncultured Lachnospiraceae bacterium
ACTTGAACCCACACAGTATTGCTACCATACGGACCTGAACCGTACGCGTCTGCCATTCCGCCACTCCTGCGAACAGATTATATTTTATCTGTTCTGCTATTTTTTGTCAATAGCAAAATTAATCTTATTACTATTTTATTCAGCAATTAATATATTTTAATGTTTTATCTTCTCACACAGTATCTTTATACAATACTATTAAACAAATCACCTGTAGAAAGTGTTGAATAACTTCCGTCTCCTGTATAAAGGCTTGACTTATTACTTTCGCTATAAGCAGTATTTCCAATATATGCAGCTCGCATTGATGTTAAATAAGAAAATGAATTCTGCCCATTGAACAAATCTTTTACCTTATCAATATCTGTATTCATGAAAGTCTCTTTATCTATCTTTAACTTATTATCACTGTCAATGGTAATTCCCATCGCCTTTAAATCACTTTCATAGCCCTTTGTTAAGGCTACCAGACCTTCTGTACTACTTACAACAGACTTTGAAGAAGAGCTGGTACCGTTCTCTATTAAAGCATTATAATCTTCTACAAAATCAGAAACTGCCGTATATACTTTTCCCATATCTTCATCGATAAATACAGATTTACTGCCTCTCTGCATTAAAGCTCCGGCAGATTCACTTAAAGCATTTGCATCTGTCTGAACTTCTTTTAATGCTTTTATAGAAGAATCATCTGTTGTAGTTGTAGATGTTTTCTTGGAAGTTGTATCTGTTGAATCTGTTTCCTCTTTTTTATAATATGCTTTCAGTAATTTTCCATATGTGCCTGTCTTAATACTGTTATATTCGGATAAATCAATAGATGTAAATATATTATTACTATTGCTGCTTGAGCTATTCATACTCGAAAACAAAAAACTATAATCCTGTTTTAAACCACTAAGATTGATATTCATAGAATCCCTTCCTTTCTGCTTTATCCAAATTCATCCTTGAATTAATATTATATCTCTGTTATTAATAATCTTACTATATTAATTATATCGGATTTTTTTCAAATTTTAAATAGATTCCGGCTGTTGTTTTTTTAGTTGTTCTACTTCCTTTTGTAAAGCTGCTATCTGAGCAGATGCCTGTTCCAATTTGGAATCCAGTGCTTGAATATCTGCCTCAGAGGTTAACTGCTGTTCTATGATTTGCTCCTCTGCAATTTCTTCTCCAAACAAATCTTTCTTCCAAGGCGCTTCCCCAGTCTCATCATAAATGGATTCCGGCTGTGGAATAATCGTAGTCTGCTCAAAATACTTCGGATCTATATCAATTCGATAGGTATCGTAAATTACTTCTCCCATGTGCATATTGGTATCATCATGATCTGTTACAGGAATCTCTTCATAATCATCCTCTTCTTCATCCTGATTCTTTTTCATATTAATAAATGTATAAATTATAATGCCACTTAATATCAGAATGATAACAATTAATGCCATTACAAAATATTGCTTTGCTACAAGAGCAAATCCACCTTCTATTTCATCCTCAGGTGTAAAAATAACATAGTCACTATTAATATACCCTTCTTCACCTTCAAATTCTATTACATACCAGTCCGGTTCAACAATTCCCTCTACTTCTACACTTATATCCTTTGATAATGTTCCAATCTTATCATAATTCTTTGAAGGACCGCTTCGAACATTCAAACTCTCAGCAGTTACAACAGCAACTCCTTTTAAAGGCTCTACTTCTGCTGCATATACAGGTAAAGATGCAAATAAAAATAGTGCCATACATATGCTTAGTAAAAATCTTCTCATTTGCTTTATCTTCCTTTCATATGTATTATACCATGAAACAAAGGAAAGGCAAAATATGTTCTATTTATTTTTTCTTAATTTTTTATTAAAAAGTACTTGACGAAACTTCTTGGGGGTGATATTATACTACTTGTGTTACGGAAGTAATACAAAAGCAATTGCGGAAGTGCTGGAATTGGCAGACAGGCAAGACTAAGGATCTTGTGCATGTATTT
>CAZSBV010000356.1:0-1985 GCA_964605105.1 uncultured Lachnospiraceae bacterium
CCACATAAGCCTCTTTCATCTGTTCTGATTGTACAATTACCTTATCCGCATTTACCACACCGGGCTTAGTTACAAAATGCTGCATACTCTGCCAGCCACGCTCATCTCCCCTGGTAAGCTCTGACATAGTAAACCATGGAATATAAACCAACTTTTCTGTATAATTTACTAATTTGGATGAATAAAAATTTGGATGAATACTATAGATATAATTAAATTGATCATATGGACTATTGATATAAATAATATCCGGATGATACTTTTCCAAATTACAGGTCCGATAGTCTGTAATCTCTACATATTCCGGAAACTCATCTTTTTCATAATGCTCTTCCAAAATCTCTCCATTCCATTTTTTATAAAAATATGGAACTACTATTACAGTAACTATTGCATTCTTATCTTCCTTTGCCACTTTCCATATACTTTCAAGACTACGCCAATTAGATGCTTTATCTACTACAAATACAATTTTTTGTTTTCTTTCATATTCTTTGTTATATTCATTTTTTATTATTTGCAGCTGTTCCTGTAAAATACGAAATACGCCTTCTGCATCCACTATCTCACCTTGTCCAAGCATCTGATAAATCTGAAAAATCATTTCACAATATTCTTCCAGAGAATGTATCAGTTCTTCGCAATTTATAGCAATTTCTTCAATTTTGTTTCCAAGAGAAATGGCACAATCCTGGCATTTTAATAACAATTGTATCGCTGTTTCATTTTCCTGAATTAACAAAAGCTTAAACAGACCCACATGAGCATTTTCCAACACCAGCAAATCCTCTAAATTCAATTCCACTTTTTTATTTTGCACTTTAGACTCTCTGATAACTCTATTTGAATACTCATATTTTGGAAAACTAATTCCCTTTTCTTCCACTATTTTTATCTGTTTTTTATAATATGGATAATCATGGCTGCCCCCAACCCTTACCATTTTCATATAATCACCATATTTTTTCTTTAGCATAGCATCATATGCTGCTGACACAGGAATGGTTATCTGTTCAAATGGCAGTCTTACCACATCATTAAAGTATTCTTTCGGATATGCTTGCGCACCATTCTCCAACCATAACGGCATCAATGCAATTTCCTCAGACTCTTCTTCCTGATAAATAGCATATAAACTTACTACAATATCATAAAGACGGGCACGAATATCTCCCTCTCGTTCAATTTTCATATTGCATAAGATTTCCAAATAGTCCAATGCACTCTGAAATTCATCCTCTGTCAGGAATCCTTCGCCGTAGGAATCCGCAATCCCTTTTACTTCGTCTACTACTTTCTTCAGCATCTCTGCTTCCCCTTTATTCGTAGGCAAAAAATCCATGGGGAAAATATCTATTCCACAGGAAAAAGGAAAATAATGATACTTTTCTAAAAAATCATCCCTCAAACTAATATGTTCACTATTTACGACACGAGCCATAACATCCCAATAATCATTATCATTTCGATAACTCATTATATGATAACCATCAGGTAATTCTTGTTCTACCACTCTCAAAAATTTATTGTAATCCGGGCGTTTCATGGTAATATCTACATCATCATCCCAGGGAATGATTCCCTGATGTCGCACTGCTCCAAGCATGGTTCCCCATTCTGCAAAATATTTTATATTATATTTCTGACAAATAGAATCTATAATCTGCAACACTTCCATTTGTGCTGCCCAGCAACATTTCATCATGGAATCTACATAATATCCATCCTGAACCTGATCTTCTAACTCCGAAAACGATATTTTCATTTGAACCACATATTCCTTTCATCACGATTAAATGCAAACAGATATGAAAAACCTTACTTTCCATATCTTATTTCATGAACTTACTTTTATTAAACTATATATGACTGTAATCCTATTTATTTCATCATCATGCAATGTATCCATTTTTATCAATCCTAAGAAAAAAGTTCTTACGATTGATAAAAAAAGGAACCGGTATCACCGGTTCCTTAAGTAGTTG
>CAZSBV010000357.1:0-1974 GCA_964605105.1 uncultured Lachnospiraceae bacterium
TGCCGGAGTTTCAGCTGCTGGTTCTTCAGAACCACCGCATCCAACTACTAAAGAAGCTACCATTGCTACACTTAAAAGTGCACTTAAAAGTTTCTTTTTCATTTTTTATTTTCCTCCTTCTTTTTTGGGGCAAATTTGTTAAATTGCCTTCGTATTTTTAAGTATATCTTTTCTTAATTGTGATTCAAGTTTATTGTTGCTATCTTTTTTATATATCTTGCTATTTTTATAATTATTAATGTATTTCCAAGGAATACATCTTTTTTTTGCTGTATAATATTACCAGTTTTTTTCTTGTTTTCTTATTACTTTTGTCAATCTTCTACATCATACAACACAATCTTTTCTTCTATTTCTAAGACTTTTTCCATTTCATTGATTTTTCAATCTGAAATTGTTATAATTATCTTGTCATACTTCCTTGTATTTTCCAGCAAGAAATTTATATTTCAAAAAAATTATTTTTAACTATTCAGTACCTTCATCATTACATTTATTTCGCAAAAACATTTTTCTTTTTGGAGTTAGGAGATTCTAATGAGTACAAACAAATATGAGTTAATCCAAAGCAATTCTATACGAAAAACAGCAAAACTTTTATATATAAGTTCTGCCAAATATGGTGGCGACTGGCACAGTGTCCAGCACACCCACAATTGTTCTGAATTATTTTACGTTATTGATGGGCAGGGACAGTTTTTAATCGAAAATGAAACTCATCCCGTATCTGCAAATGATCTGGTAATTGTAAACCCCAACGTGTTACATACAGAAGTCAGTTATAATTCAACTCCATTGAAATACATTGTTTTGGGAATTGAAGGGCTGGAATTAACTGTAAATTCTGAAGACAATAATCCTAATTTCTGCATTATAAATTTAAAAAACATTAATGATACTATTTTGAGCCATCTTCAGAATATGCTTTCTGAAATAGAAACCAAACAGCCTGGTTATGATGTTGTTTGTCAGGATTTAATGGAAATTTTAATCGTACTTTTAGGTCGGCAGACAAACTTCTCTACTATGTTAACCCCTGTAAAAAAGAGAACCTCCAGACTATGTGTTTCTACTAAAAGATATATTGATACTCATTATCAGGAAAATATTACACTGGACGATTTGGCGAAGATCAATCATGTCAGCAAATATCATTTAGTTCATGTTTTTACCGAAGAATACGGAATTTCTCCCATTAATTATTTAATCCATAAACGCCTTCAGGAGGCAGAACATTTGCTTTCCACTACAGATCTTTCTTTGTCACTGATTAGTTACACCACCGGATTCTCTTCATCAAGTTATTTCGCGCAAATATTTAAAAAACAAAAAGGATGCACTCCCAGAGAGTTTCGAAAAAAAAGTAAGCACAACTCTTAATTTTTATCATTCAAAAGTGTCTTAATCTGGAATTAAGGCACTTTTCAAATTTTCAACACTATCGCAACTCTCTTGCAAGTTTAACAAGAACATTATAATTTTTGTCAAAGAAAGTCTTAAATCCATTACATAAAAGATGGTTTCCATTTATGCGATAACGATTACAATTTCCTCGACACAACCGAAAATAATCACAATTTAAACATTCTTCAGAATGATTGTAGCTAGTCTCTATAAAACCGCTTTTTCTCCTATTTTCATCTATTTCTTCCAACGTATTCTCATTTATATTACCAATTTTATACGAATCCAAGGCATAAAAATCACAGGGATAAACACTGCCATCAGCCTCTACAATCGTTTGCACTCCACAAATTCCACGTTGTTCACATGCCTCAGGGTTCTCTCCCTTCAAAATAGCCAACCAATTATCAAATAGTCTTATATATATTTCTTTTCCATTTTTTCTATCTATCAACCATAATTCAAATAATCTACAAAGAAATTGTCCATACTCCGCCGCCGTTAAAGAATATTCATTTTTACTTTCTGTCTCCCACAAGGGCTCCATACACGCAATATACTGCTGATGTT
>CAZSBV010000358.1:0-1968 GCA_964605105.1 uncultured Lachnospiraceae bacterium
TTAAGAATTATTTTTTACCAAATTTGTTGACAATAAGTAGGGTAAGTGATATTTTATGTACAGAAGATGTTAGCACTCAAAACAAATGAGTGCTAATAACCTAAAAAGAAATGGCTTAAAGGATAGAAAAGAGGGGTGATGGTAATGCAATTAGATGAGAGAAAAACAAAAATATTGCAGGCCATTATTCGCAACTATCTGGAAACCGGTGAACCGGTTGGCAGCAGAACCATTTCCAAATATACTGATTTACATTTGAGTAGTGCTACCATTCGTAATGAAATGGCAGATCTGGAAGAAATGGGATATATTTTACAGCCCCATACTTCCGCAGGACGAATTCCTTCTGATGCAGGGTATCGATTCTATGTCGATATGATGATGCAGGAAAAGGATAAGGAAGTGGCCGAACTAAAAGAACTTCTTTTAGAGAAAGAAGATAAGCTGGATCATTTGTTAAAGCAGACAGCTAAGGTTCTGGCGGTAAACACCAATTATGCTACTCTTGTTTCGGCTCCGCGAATGAGTGGAAACAAACTGAAGTTTATCCAGTTGTCCAGAGTAAATAAGCGGCAGATTCTGGCAGTTATTGTAACGGAAGGAAATCTAATCAAGAATAGTATACTTCCGGTAGATGAAGTCCTGACAGATGAAACCTTATTGAAATTGAATATACTTTTGAATACCCATTTAAATGGTCTATCTATAGAAGAAATTAATCTACCTTTAATCACTGTTTTGAAGAAACAGGCAGGTATGCACAGTGAAATCGTCAGTGAAGTCATTGATGCGGTGGCAGAAGCCATTAAAGGAGACGAAGACCTGGAAATCTACACCAGTGGAACCAATAATATTTTCCGTTATCCAGAGTTGGCAGACCATCAGAGAGCCAGCGAATTGATTTCTACTTTTGAAGAGAAGAGGGAATTGACGGAACTGGTAAGAGAGAGATTGTCCGATGAAGAATCCACAGGGATTCAGGTTTATATTGGAAAAGAGTCTAAGATGCAGACTATGGAAGATTGCAGTATCGTAACCGCCACCTATGATTTGGGAGAAGGAATGAAGGGTACTATCGGTATCATCGGACCAAAACGAATGGATTACGATAAGGTAATAGATAATTTGAAAAATGTAAAAAAACAATTAGATTCTATTTATAAAAAGGAATAGGAAAGGAAATAGATAAAAGTGCAGGAGAATTTAAACGAAGAATTAAATCAGGCGGAAGTGGAAACAAAAAATGTAGAAACAGAAGCCGCAGAAAACACAGAAAGCTGCGAAGCAGAATCTTCTGAAACAACATCTTGTGAAGCAGACACAGAAGAAACTTCTGAAGTGACCGAAGAAGAACAGAAAGCTTCTGAGGAGGAAAAAGAAAGTAAAGGTTTCTTTGGTAAGAAGAAAGATAAAAAGACAGCTGCCTTAGAAGAAAAAGTAGCTGAACTGGAAGACAGAACAAAACGCCAGATGGCAGAATTTGAAAACTTCCGTAAGAGAACTGACAAAGAAAAATCACAGATGTTTGAAACCGGTGCAAAGAGTGTTATTGAAAAAATCTTACCGGTAATTGATAACTTTGAAAGAGGATTGGCAGCTATCGAGCCGGATAATAAAGATTCTTTCTATGATGGCATGTGTATGATTCATAAGCAGATGCTTAGCGAATTAGAGAAGATTGGAGTTACTCCAATCGAAGCTGTGGGAAAAGAATTTGACCCGAATTTCCATAATGCAGTAATGCAGGTGGAAAGTGAAGAATTTGAATCAGGCATTGTAGCCCAGGAATTACAGAAGGGTTATATGTATAGAGACGCTGTTGTACGTTATAGTATGGTGGCAGTAGTAAGTTAAGATTAAATTGTAAGTAATTAATTGAGTAATTAGACTCGCATAAAGAGGAGGAAACAAACATGAGTAAAATTATTGGTATTGACTTAGGTACTACAAACAGCTGTGTAGCTGTTA
>CAZSBV010000359.1:0-1955 GCA_964605105.1 uncultured Lachnospiraceae bacterium
GAAAGAAAATGGAGGAGATGATTATATTGAAATAGATGGAGATTTGTCATATTAGAGGTAGCAGGGGATGAGAGTTAAAAAAGACAAAACTTTTATATCTTGTTTTAACGAGAAAACCGGCGAATATGTTCGTAGTGGGATTATGGAAAATGGAATAGATACCGGTATAGATCCGTTTATGGCATCGTTTCCGGAACTTTTGGATATTGGAATTATGGGGCACTGTACTCATGGAAAAAGTGGATTGTGTATGTCTTCCGGAGTAGAATGTTATCAAGATGGATTGCATTCCGATAATCAAAATATGTCTGTAGAAAACTTTCGAAAAATTGCGGAACAATGTAAAGGTAAAGTTTTTCAATTTGCTTTAGGTGGATGCGGAGATCCGGATCAACATGAAGACTTTGAACAAATTTTGAAAATATGTACAGAATTTGAGATAGTTCCTAACTTTACTACATCCGGTTTGGGAATGACAGAAGAGATAGCGAAACTATGTAAGAAATATTGCGGTGCAGTGGCAGTTAGTTGGTATCGAAGCAAATATACGATAAAAGCAATAGAAATGCTTGTGAAAGCAGGAGTAAAAACGAATGTTCATTATGTTCTACATAATGATTCAATCGATGAAGCAATTCAAAGACTTAAAGTGAAAACCTTTCCAAAAGGAATTAATGCTGTTATATTTTTGCTACATAAGCCGGTAGGTTTAGGTACGGCGGAGAAAATGATAGAATTAAATAATGAAAAGTTTAAAGAATTTATTAGATATATTTCGGAAGAAAAAACAGAATATAAAATCGGATTTGATTCATGTACTGTACCGGCTCTAATTAATTATTTAGGAAATATTGATTTGGATAGCTTAGATACATGTGAAGGAGCCAGATGGTCTGCATATATTTCAGCAGATATGAAAATGATGCCTTGCAGTTTCGATAATCAAGAACAAAGATGGGCAGTAGATTTGAATAAATATACAATTGAAGAAGTATGGGAAAGTGCTAAATTTAATGAATTTAGAAATTTTTTTAAAGAAACTTGTCCCAATTGTATTAAAAAAGAAATTTGTATGGGAGGATGTCCTATTGTACCGGAAATAGTTTTATGTAGTGAAAAACCAATGTCTAATGAAAAACAATTTGAAAATACTCCATCGGATAATCTTCTTATTTCAATAGATTCCAAGGGAAATAAACTTGTTGTAATTCCACAAATTATATTTAAGGGGAAAAGAAGTATCTCTTGGAAGGAAGTTGAAAGATATTTGATTCGATATATAGGAAAAATTTTTGAAGTGTCCGAAACAGAGGATTTGATTTTAATTGACAAAATGTTTGTTGATGAATATACAAGTTCTGATTATACGAATAAACTAGTTGGAGCTCTTCCTAAAGTGAAAGCAAATATGTCGCAAGGAATCCCTCAAATGATTGAAATTGCAACAGGAAAAAGATGGAAAGAAGATTTTGACAATAAACATAAGAATAGAGCCGGAAAAGGTTGGTTTCGGTATAATACTCATTTTGCATTGCCAGTAACAAACGATAATGGTGAAATTATAGAGTATAATACATATCAAGCGGTTTTGATTGTTAGATATTCTTCTAATGGAAAATTATATTTGTATGATATTCAAAATATAAAAAAAGAAACGAGATACCCATCATGGACAATCATGTCAAATGGTCAGAAACCCGTCCCTTCTTGAACACATTATAGTACAATTTCTTGTAAATTGCAAGATAAATATTGTAATTACTATATCGCAATAATTAGATGCAGAGAGACTGTTTCCTGACAATCCTCTCTGCATTTTTGACATACTTTTATAAGTTAAATCTTTTACACCTCAAAATCCATACAAAATCTTGCCTTAGTATAAGGTCTTACTTTTCCGTCTGCCACTGCTACATGTTCCGGATGTGTGGCATATACTTTCAAAGCTGCTTCAT
>CAZSBV010000360.1:0-1953 GCA_964605105.1 uncultured Lachnospiraceae bacterium
CATAACCATCACCTTCATCTTTGCTCATTGCCAATAATTTAATGGATTTATTCAACGCTTTTGCATATTTAAAATCAGCAGAAGTAATCTTAGTAATTCCTTCTGTATAAATATCTTCGTATTTTACATATTTACCTGTCATCAAAGAAGAAAGAATTGCAATTTTTCTGCATGCATCATATCCTTCTACGTCTGCTTCCGGATTTCTCTCTGCATAACCTTTTTCCTGAGCCTCTTTCAAAACATCTTCAAAATCAGCCCCTTCTTTATCCATCTTTGTAAGTATGTAATTAGTTGTTCCGTTCAAAATACCATGAATAGATTCTATTTTTTCTGCAGTGAGGGAACTGTTGATTGGGCGGATAATCGGAATACCGCCTCCGACACTGGCTTCAAACATATAATTACATTTATTTTCTTTTGCCAGTTTTAATAATTCCGGACCATGTGCTGCCACTAATTCCTTATTAGAAGTACAAACACTCTTTCCTGCCATAATTGCTTTTTTTGAAAAGGTGTATGCAGGTTCAATACCTCCCATAGTTTCGCAAACAATCTGAACTTCCGGGTCTTCTAATATGATATTTACATCATGTACCACTTTATTTTCATATGGGTCTCCCGGAAAGTCTCTCAAATCCAGAATATACTTTACATTTAATTCTTCCCCTGCTCGAGGAGTGATTTTTGCCTTATTATCTTCTAAAACTTGTACAACTCCACTTCCTACTGTACCATATCCTAATACTGCAACCTGAACCATTATCTATTCCTCCAAATTTATTCTTTTGCTAAAATCTTAACCTGATGCACTCCATCCTGCGTCTCTAATACATCCAGCATATGCGAGATATCACCGGTTGTCTGTAATACCTGAACACTGATGCTTAATGCCGCAATCCCATTGATAGGAATACTCTGGTGTATCGTTAATATATTGGCACCAAAATCTGCAATGCTCTTTAGAACATCTGAAAGTACTCCCGGCTCATCATCGATATTAAATGTCATGGTGAGCGTTGTCCCCTGAGAATTATCATGAAATTGAAATATGTCGTCTTTATATTTATAAAAAGAACTTCGACTGATTCCCACCATATCCACTGCTTCCTGAATTGTAACAGCTTTTCTCGTCTCCATCAACTTCTTTGCTTCCACAACCTTTAAAAGTACTTCGGGAACTGCCTTCTCTTTTACTACATAATATTTTGTTGTTTCTTTCATTTGTTTCACCTTTTCATATGTCTGTGAGCTTATTTCACCAACCTAGACCTTTCTCTTTATCGGTTGTTCTCCACTCACAAACATTTGTATTTCCACGAAAGATATTCTATCATATAGATGATTTTGCCGCAACACGAAAATAAATTGTACTTATTTAAGTACAATTTATTTTCCCCTAACCTTATAATGGATATTTCGTAGTAAGTTCTTTTACAATAGCTTTCGCTTCTTCAATTTTCGCTTCGCCTTCCTTTACAACAAGTGCAATAGCTTCTGCGATTCTATCCATATCTTCTGTGTTCATTCCGCGAGTAGTTACCGCCGGTGTTCCCAAACGGATACCACTGGTTACAAAGGCTGATTTCGGATCGTTTGGAATTGTATTCTTATTAGCAGTAATATGAGCCTGATCTAATAATTTTTCTACTTCTTTACCAGTTAAGTTAAATGGTGTTAAATCCATTAACATCAAATGGTTATCTGTTCCGTCAGAAACGATTTTAATTCCTCTGTCCTGTAATCCTTTGCAAAGAGCCTGGGCATTATCTACGATTCTCTTCTGGTATTCTTTAAATTCATCACTCAAAGCCTCTTTGAAGCAAACAGCTTTTGCTGCAATTACATGCATCAAAGGACCTCCCTGTGTACCCGGGAAGATTGCTTTGTTGAAATTATATTTATCATTTGCTTCTTTATTTGCAAGAATCAGACCTCCTCTTGGTCCGCGAA
>CAZSBV010000361.1:0-1950 GCA_964605105.1 uncultured Lachnospiraceae bacterium
GTGTATTATCAAATCAAACTTCCGCTGGATTTGGAAATTTTAATCCCGGCAGATGATCCGGTACGCTTACTGAGTGCTTTTGTGGAGGGAATGGAACTCAGAGATCTTTATAAAACTTATGGGAAAATAAAGAAAAATCAAGTGTCACCAAAGCAGCTGTTTAAGATTATTATTTACGCCAGCATGAATCGTATTTATTCAAGCAGAGATATCGAAACTGCCTGTCGCAGAGATATTAATTTTATGTATCTTTTAGAAGGAAAGCCGGCTCCGGATCATGCCACCATTGCAAGATTTATTTCCCTGCATTTTTCCCAGTGTTCCAAGACAACCATGGCTGAAGTAACAAATATTTTGTTTGAATTAGGAGAAATTTCCGGAAAAAGCATTTTTATTGATGGCACCAAAATCGAATCGGTTGCCAATAAATATTCTTTTGTCTGGAAAAAGGCTGTTACCAGGAATCAGACAAAGCTATTGGAGAAGATTTCTGTTTTGGTTCATGAATGTGAAACTCTTTATGGTATTAAGATTGCTTATCAGAATAAAATTTCTCTGCATACTTTAAAGAGAATGCGCAAGAAACTCTATAAGATAAAAAACGAAGAGCAGATTGTGTTTGTACATGGTATTGGAAAAAGAAAGACTTCTATTCAAAAATCTATAGAAACCTTAGAAGGTTACATCGACAAACTGAAAGAATACACTAAAAAAATCCATGTCTGTGGAGAACGTAACAGTTATTCAAAAACGGATCCTGATGCAACATTCATGAGAATGAAAGAAGATGCCATGATGAATGGTCAGCTAAAACCGGCTTATAATCTGCAGCATGGTGTGGATGCCGAATATATTACCTGGCTTACCATTAGTGCAAGACCTACCGACACAAGAACTTTGATTCCATTTTTAAAGGAAATGGAAGAATATCTGGCATTTAAATATAAAGAAATCGTAGCTGATGCCGGATACGAAAGCGAAGAAAATTACTTATTTATAGAAGAAAATCAACAGCTTGCATTTATCAAGCCACAGAATTATGAGATTTCCAAGACCAGAAAATATAAGCAGGACATTAGCCGTATGGAAAATATGGAGTACAACGCTGATAATGACACTTACCATTGCCAAAACGGACAACTTCTGACTGCCCAGTATGAAAAGAAAGAAAAAACTGCAAGTGGTTATAAAAGAACAGTCACGGTATACCGGTGCAGTCATTGTCAGGGATGTCCATTTAAATCCGAATGCATAAAGGGAAACAACTGTAAGACTCCGATGGAAGAACGGCAAAAAGTATTGTATGTTTCAAAAGTTATGAAAGAAAAACGACGGGAAACTTTGGAGAGAATTACCGGTGATTATGGAACGCAGCTTCGAATGAACAGAAGTATTCAGGCAGAAGGTTCTTTTGCAGTTATAAAAGAAGATATGGAATTTCGACGTTATTTATATCGTGGTAAGGAGAACGTAACTGCTCAAAGCATCATCCTTGCAATCGGATATAACATAAATAAACTGCATCACAAAATCCAATCCGAAAGAACCGGACAACACTTGTTTTCGCTGAAAAAAACAGCATAAATTTTGACAATTTAAAACAAAAGTTTTAGGTGGCTTTCTATAGGAAAGAAGGCTTATTTAGGTGTATCTAAAATTTAAAGAATAATTCAATATCCAGTGTATTATCTGAAAAAAGTTCAAAAAGATGCCGCCGCATCTATGATTTATTTAATCATTAATGCGACGGCTCCATTTTATTTGCCAACTAATATTTTACTGTAACGTATTTTTTATAAAATCATAAGATACAGAAAAATAACATCCTCAACTAAATTTTTTACATCATAATTATTTTCAACAATTTTCTTTGTTCCATATATATTTCTAATAACTCATACACATCACTATACATACTCTATCTGGCATGATAATACTTCTTTACCTGTT
>CAZSBV010000362.1:0-1948 GCA_964605105.1 uncultured Lachnospiraceae bacterium
ACTCCTTCGATTTCCTGATAATCTTCGTGACCTTTTCCTGCAAGCACAATAATATCGCCCGGTTCACCATGATCAATGGCATAGGCAATGGCTTCTTTTCTATCACAGATTTCAATATATTTCCCATCAGTCTTGCTAATTCCGGTTACAATATCTGCAATGATATCTTCCGGTTTTTCAAAACGAGGATTATCCGAAGTAATGATGGTTAAATCCGCTAATTTTCCACTGACTTCTCCCATTTCAAAACGACGTAATTTGGAACGGTTCCCACCACAGCCGAAAAGACAAACTAATCGATTTGGTTCATACTCTTTCAATGTTCCAAGCAAGCTTTCCAAAGCCATCGCGTTGTGTGCATAATCGATCATTAAAGTAAACTCATCGGATACTTTTACAAGTTCAATGCGTCCTTTTACCTTTGCTGCCAAAAGCGCACGTTTGATATTTTCTTCTGACACTTCAAAATGACGACAGATAGCAATTGCTGTCAAGGCATTGTACACACTGAATCTTCCCGGTGTGGCTACTTCCACATCCATATCTAAAAGACCGGAAACGTGGAATGCTACCCCAATCTGTCCTTTTTCTTTTACAAGTTCCATGTTGGTTGCCTGTAAATCGGCGCCATCTTCAAATCCATAGGTTTCCAACTGACAGGTATATCCGTCGGTTACTGTTTTCCAATGGGAATCATCGCTGTTTACAATTCCCACTTTACACTGTTTAAATAACAATCCCTTACAAGCCATATATTCTTCAAACGAAGAATGTTCATTAGGTCCGATATGATCCGGTTCCATATTGGTAAAAATACCATAATCAAATACAAACCCTTGGGTTCTGTGAAGCATTAACCCTTGGGAAGAAACTTCCATAACTACCGCGTCGCATCCGGCTTCTGCCATTTTCGCAAAGCTTTCCTGCAAAATATAAGATTCCGGTGTGGTATTTACTGCAGGAATATGTTCCTCACCGATAATAGTTTCAATGGTTCCAATGAGACCAACTTTTAACCCGGCATTTTCCAGAATGGATTTTACAAGATAAGTTGTAGTAGTCTTTCCTTTGGTTCCGGTAATACCAATCACTTTCAGTTTTTCTGCCGGATTTCCAAACCATGCAGCGGAAATAAATGCCATGGCATATCTGGTATTTTCTACCTGAATAACCGTTACGTCACCTTCTACTTCCACAGGCTTACAGGTAATCAATGCTGCTGCACCTTTCATAGCAGCTTCTGCTGCCACACTGTGCCCATCAAAGTTTGCCCCCTCGATACAAATGAACATACAGCCTTCCACGATTTTTCTGGAATCATAAACTACAGCTGTAATTTCTTTATCTACACTCCCCTGCACGCAGGTATATTCTATTTTTTCTAATAATTGTTTTATAGTCATATTTGCCTCCTTTAGAAACAACTCTTATCTAATTTTTACTAAATATACATTCTTTCTACTATTATCATATGTTTTCATACTTATTTCTGCTTTTCAGACTATCATAAATTGAAGTTTATTTCAACTTGCCCCCAAGAGCGCTTGAAAGACTCATGAGAACAAGCTCCTAAATGACTTCAAGAATCTTCCATCCTTTATGGACTCCATTTTACCATCCGGTGAGTTATTTTGTCACTCAAAAAGATAAGGAATAAACCCGAAGATTTATTCCTTTCACTAACAATTATTTCCCGGACAAAGTCCCTTTTCACTAATCTAATATTTTCCCATCCGTCGAAATCACTACCACATTCCACGGAATAAATTTTCCACTGATTTGTAAAGCACGCTTCACTGCATTTTCGATTCCGCCACAACAAGGAACTTCCATACGCACTACAGTCACACTTTTCACACTATTATTAGCAATAATGGCTGTCAGCTTTTCTGAATAATCTCCTTCATCCAGTTTCGGACAACCTATTAAAGTAATTCTATTACGGATA
>CAZSBV010000363.1:0-1933 GCA_964605105.1 uncultured Lachnospiraceae bacterium
CTGGAACCTACCGAGACCACAGACGGGGTATGGGAATATCGGTGTGAATGCGGCAATGTGGAAGCCAAACAGCCGGCTTCCCTGTATGAAGTAGTCATAAAGAACATTATTAATGACATTCAGAATGCCCCTGAAAACGGCACAGTGACCATAGACCATATATTCTTACGCTGCCTCAGCGATGAGATCGTGGCGGCATTGTCAGCCCGTCCGGATGTGACAGTCCAGATTGATTTTACAGACAAAGGAGCAGCATACTCCCTTACCATCCCGGCAGGGCAGGCTCCCACAGACGGACAGGAATGGTATGGATATTATTATCTGGGTTCTTTGTATGGCTGGACATCTGTAGTTCCTTTGGCATAGAACCTTACAATGCGGAATTGAAAACAGCAAAAAAAATCGGGAATGCTTATTTACAGCACTCCCGATTTTTTCTTATAATCGGAATGACAAGACTTGAACTTGCGGCCTCTACTTCCCTAATCTTGTATTTGTTTTCCTTCCTAATCATCACATTTTCCTAGTGGTCTTTCATTTTCCTTGAAAAATCAAGGTTTATAGGCACTTAATTTATTGATTGCCTAATTTGCAACATTTATTTTTGAAATTCTTCTATAAGATGGGAATATTGGGAATATTGGAAATGGGAATAGGGAATTATAATTTTCTATCTGTGAATTTTCTCATTAAATTTATTAGCATTAAAAATATAGAAAAATAAATATTTTACATACAAAAAAGACCTTGGTATTCCCGAACCAAAGTCTTTTTCAAATCGCCTTCTTTATCTTTGACATATTTATTAAGAAATTTCTTTCAGAACTCCTTCTTTGTATATGTTCAAAACTCCTTTTTTAATATTCTTTAGAAGGGTGAATTAATTTAAGTTGTTGGTGATTGGATGCTTACATAAGTAAGCATCTATACTATAGTAAAAATAAAATAGGAAAGTCAAGAAATACTATAAATAAAATGAAATCTTGCTTTTTTGCTTTGAACCACTTTTTTTAGAGAATGCCATTTTTCTTGTCTTTGATTTATTTATGAGTTTCTGGCATTCTTCTTCAAGTTGCTCGATTGTCATTTTTTTATATCTTCTTGGAACTTTGACTAAAGTATCTTTTTCGTGAAAAATCATAATGACACCTCCTTAATTTTTATATCGTAATTTTCTTGCAATTTCTTTAATGCATTATATTGAGCATTTGTTTCATCATATCCTTGTTTTCGGAATTTTTCAACATATGCTTTATATAAACTTTTGCTTATTTTCTCATTTGATTGATACATATATATTGTTCCATTGTGACAACAAACTATACCAATACCATAATTATTATACCAATTTGAATTTAAGTCATCCAAACTGGGGGGATAACTACTTGGATGGGAATGGATAGTTATTAGATTGGAATATTGTTTTATAACCTTTTTGGTTTTCCTTGTATATCGAACTTCTCGCTCAATGTTTCTTGTGGTTTCCATTGCCACGATTTCCAAAGTTTCTGAATCTATCCAATACATATCTTCAAATAGGGTTCCACTTCTGTGAAACAACATTTTTTTTGCTAAATGATATAACAATTTATTTAACTTTGGGGTATTGGAAATCAAATCAAATTTCTTTCTATATTCACCACTTTCTATATATGTATGCTTTACAACTGTGTTTTTATTTCTTCCATACCTTTGTTCTTCTCGTGTTTTAAATATCATAATAAGTCTTTATCAAAGGGTATAAGTGCCTTTTAAAACTCCTTTTAGAATAAGTGTTCTTCTTTAATTTAATTATATTCTAATTTCTTGTTTTTCGCAATATAGGAATGATTGTTTATGGAAAAACAAAAATAGGGAGATTTGTCCCCCTATTTCACTTTAAAAACACATATTAGAATAGAACAGAGCAAGATTTTGTAATAGTAGTTGTAAA
>CAZSBV010000364.1:0-1929 GCA_964605105.1 uncultured Lachnospiraceae bacterium
CTTCTATTGTCTTTGTTGATTTTAGTTTGGACAATAAGACAACAGTTTCCACATGATTTGTATGAGGGAACATGTCTGTTCCTCGCATCTTCTTCACCTTATAACCATTCTTTGTCAAATACTTTAAATCTCTTGCCAAGGTTTCAGGATTACAGGAAACATAAACTATTTTTTCCGGATTACATTTCACAACAGAACGCAGGAAAGCTTCGTCGCTTCCGGCTCGTGGAGGGTCCATGAATACCACATCTATCTTTTCCCCCTGTTCTGCTAACTGAACCATAAATTCTCCCGCATCTTTATTATAAAGTTCAATATTTTTAATCCCATTTCTCTTAGCATTGCTTACAGCATCTTTTACAGCATCAGAGTTCAATTCCACTCCAATAACACGTTTTGCTTTGTCAGAAGCTATCATACCGATAGTTCCTATACCGCAATAAGCATCCAGAATCGTTTCTTTTCCGGTCAGCCCTGCATATTCAATCGCTGTTCCATAAAGCTTTTCAGTCTGCACCGGATTGACCTGATAGAAGGATTTCGGAGAAATCTTAAATACTTTTCCACAAAGAACATCTTCTATATAACCTTTTCCGTAAATTACCTGCTCTTTGTCACCTAATACCATACTTGTATTTCGGTTGTTAACATTTACAACAATAGTTGTAATTTCCGGGTGTTCTTTTAATAATGCTTTTACAAAATTATTTTTAGATGGCAGAATCGGAGAACCCAATACCAGCACTACCATAATCTGCCCAGTCTGAAATCCTGTACGAATCAATACATGACGAAGCAGACCATATCCGGTATCTTCATCATAAGTCTTGATTTTAAAGGAACGAAGTAAATTCTTAATAGTACGAATAATTGCTGTTGACTTCTGATTTTCCAAGAAACAGCTTTCTACATCTACTACTCTATGTGTCTTTTCTTCATACACTCCGGCAATGGGACGATGTTTCTGATCAAGTCCAAATACCGCATGCACTTTATTTCTGTAATGGTCCGGATTATCCATTCCAATAATCGGTTCTAACTTGCCGAATTCTCCTAACAATTCCTGCAAATTCTGCTGCTTTCTCTTAAGCTGTTTCTCATAAGGTATATCCACCAACTGACAACCACCACACTTCTTACTATATGGACAACGTGACTTGGATTTCTTTTCTAAGTCCTTTATTTTGAAATCATCTTTATATCCGGATACTTTATTATTATTCTGCTTTACTACTTTGTCAGCTTCTTTTCGCTGTATATCTTTTTTCTTGCAATCCTGTCTTTTATCTTCAGTATGTTGCTTTTTGCTTCCCTTGCTCACAGAATCCTTTGAATATTGCTGCTTTTTACTCTTCTTATTCTCTATATCTCTTGAGGATTCTTGCTTTTTATTCTTCTTATTAGCCGAATCTTTTGATATATCCTGTCTACTTTCTTTAAGCATATCCTGTTCCATCATTTTGAAAACACTGCTTCTTAAATCTTTTGCCATATTTATCACCTTTTCTATATATCTATTATTTTTATCTCTTGAACAAATTAAATTTACTATATGGAGTGTACCACAAAAATTATTTTATCGCTACTGCAACCAGCAGTGTTTAGTGCCGATCTAATCTACAATATGTATAGGCTAAATGGTAGGTTAGAGAATTAGTTATTGTTTGGTTAAACTGGTGGTTAGCGAATTAGTTGCCTAGCCTACCATTTAATAAATCCTCCTGTATTCTCTCTTTACTCAAAAAACATATACTATCTCGCTGCACACAAAAAAAGGTGACATTCCACATTTGCGAAACATCACCTTCCATCATTTACTTTATAAAATTACAGCTATATTATTTATCCTTCTTCTGCCCCATTTTTCCCATAATCATTACGAAAATCATAATAACTATGATAGCAACAAAGATACCTAACATACCTTTT
>CAZSBV010000365.1:0-1926 GCA_964605105.1 uncultured Lachnospiraceae bacterium
CTTTTTATTCCTTCTCTTCCAAATCATCCAGTTCTATTAATTGGATATTATCATCTATTTCCCGTCGTTTTGTATTTTTCTCTTGCTTTTTCCTAACTCGCCTTGTTCCGGCTTCATATACTTTATCCTGCACCCAAACAATTCCCTGTTTGAAATGCCAGGTCCTTTTCTTCCATAGCCATACAATAAATCCTACTGCGAAAGCACTTGGTATGATCATCAAAATACATTTTACTAATAAAAGTAATGCCAGAATATCTTCCTGTCCTCTGGCAATATTTTCCCAATATGGATATACAATGCCTTTAAAAGACATACTGCGGATTCCAAAATCACGTATTACCTGAAACAGTGGCAACAATTCATATCTACTGCCATTTTCCACAAGAACTACATCCTCATTGTCGTTTCCTACTGCTGTCTGCATGGTAGAAAATGCAAAGCCTTTCATAGGATTGGGCATTACAATCTCATAGGTAAAACCACCCGTTGTACTTCCATAATTTTGCAAGCTCTCTAAAGACAAGAAACATACAGATTTATCCAACCCTGCTGCCGCTTCCAGTCTTCCTTCCGGCCGCTCTACGACTCCTGTAATGTAATGTGGCACCTGTCCTATCATAATCTGCATTCCTGCTACATCAGATGATCCAAACAACTGCCATGCAGTTTCTTCATCAATGACAACTCCATCCTGCATCATACTATCTTCACGAAACAAAGCTCCGGACACAATTTTCTGTGGATGAAATTGAAAAAATTCTCCGCTGACACCTAAAGCATTTAATTCCACATAGGCACGTTCTGAACCTAAAACCACTTTGCCGCTCTTACTAATAGCATCAATCCAAAGTCTTGCATTTTCATTCTCATTTACAATAGAAGCTGCCTGAAGCGCTTTCTCTACACTTTGTTCTATTTCTTTAAAATAAGTTTCGTCTGTTACTGCATCCTCTGCAAAAAAAGCACTGATTTGGGCGGCATCTCCCTCCTTGGACCAACGTTCAGCCATTTGCTGGTCATAAAGCCCTTTTTGTGTCTGATGTTCACAAATCATAATTATTCCGGTGAAAAGCAAACATATTACACTGAAAAGCCCCATTATCCGTATTTTTACAGGGATACTCTGTATTAAATTTTTCAATGTACCTTTCACCTTTCTTCTATATTTATAATGCTCTTTTCTATTCCGCAATTCTTAAACAAACTATTCCTAATATATGTACTAGTTTTCAGCTAATCGAACCTGTTTCCCAGCCTCTACCGGCTGCGTCGCTGTTGTAATCACATATTCGTAGCCATACAACGGTGCACTGATGGCTGTTTTATTATCATCTGAGCCTAATACTTCCACATCCACTCTGGTAGCAATGTAGCGGTTTCCTAATGGTGAATTCTTTGCCTCTACAATCAAAATAAATTTACCATTATTATCTTCTCTTACAGCACTGTTAGGTACTAATAAATCGTAGTTGGCACTTCTCTGTCCAATAGAAACACTAACAGACTGTCCCACCTGAACGTCACCTGCCACATTAAATACTAATAATTTCTTAGCTCCATTGCTTTCCGGATCCGGACGAATCCCCACCAATGTGGCGGTAATATCGTTATAATACCAGGAATTCTGAATCTCTGCCTGTTCTCCTACCGTAACCTTCTTTGCCTGTTCCGGAGTCACGGTAAAACTCATGCTGAATCCTTTTCCTTCCGGCTGCATCACTGCCAGTTCTTCATTTGGAGTTATGTTTTCACCGGCAATTTTATTTACACTGGTAACTGTACCTGCAATCGGTGCTGTAATCACTGCCCCTACTGCATTTTCTTTCAACTTGGCAATTTTTTCGCGTTGTTCACGAATAATACTATTCTGATTTCCCAAGTTCAACTCACTGCTGATGTCGGTAAGGAGCTGAGTGAGTTCTG
>CAZSBV010000366.1:0-1926 GCA_964605105.1 uncultured Lachnospiraceae bacterium
GGAACCATCAATGAAGATGACCACATGTTTGGTCTTACTTGTGCAAAAAAATACGGTGGAGTTTATGTACCACCTCATCAGGCAGTTATTCATCAGTTTGCCCGTGAAATGCTGGCAGGCGGCGGAAAAATGATTTTAGGTTCTGACTCTCATACCCGTTATGGTGCTTTAGGTACTATGGCTATGGGTGAAGGTGGTCCGGAATTAGTAAAACAGTTATTGAGCCAGACTTATGATATCAATATGCCGGGTGTAGTTGGTGTTTATTTAACAGGCGAACCAATGAAAGGTGTAGGTCCTCAGGACGTGGCACTGGCAATTATCGGAGCTGTATTCGGTAATGGATATGTTAAAAATAAAGTTATGGAATTCGTGGGACCGGGCGTAAGCAGCTTGAGTGCTGACTTCCGTATCGGAATCGACGTAATGACTACAGAAACCACTTGTCTTTCTTCTATTTGGAGAACGGATGACGAAATCAAAGAGTTCTATGAAATCCATGGAAGAAAAGAAGAATATAAAGAATTAAATCCTGGCGAAGTAGCTTACTACGACGGTATGATCATGGTGGATTTAAGCAAAGTAAAACCTATGATTGCTATGCCATTCCATCCAAGCAATACATATACCATTGAAGAAGTGAACCAGAACTTAGGCGATATTTTAGCAGAAGTAGAAAAGAGAGCTTTAGTAAGTTTAGACGGAGCAGTTCCCTACTCCTTACAGGATAAAGTAAGAAATGGCAAATTCTACGTTGACCAGGGAATCATCGCAGGTTGTGCCGGTGGTGGATTTGAAAATATCTGTGCAGCAGCAGACATCTTAAAAGGTCAGTACATTGGTGCAGACGAATTTACATTAAGTGTATATCCGGCATCTACACCAATTTATATGGAATTAATTAAAAATGGCTGTGCAGCAACCTTAATGGAAACTGGTGCAATCTTAAAGACTGCATTCTGCGGACCATGTTTCGGAGCAGGTGATACTCCTGCTAACAATGCGTTCAGTATTCGTCACTCCACCAGAAACTTCCCGAACCGTGAAGGTTCCAAGTTACAGAGCGGACAGATTTCTTCCGTAGCTTTAATGGATGCACGTTCCATCGCAGCAACAGCAGCGAACAAAGGTATGCTGACACCTGCAACGGATTTTGATGGTACTATTGGTAAATACAAATATAACTTTGATTCCAAAATCTATGCAAACCGTGTCTTCGATTCCAAAGGAGTTGCAGACCCTGATGTAGAAATTAAATTTGGTCCAAATATCAAAGACTGGCCGGCAATGACAGAATTACCGGAAAATTTATTACTTCGTGTAGTAAGTGAGATTCATGATCCTGTAACTACAACAGATGAATTGATTCCATCCGGTGAAACTTCCTCTTACCGTTCTAACCCATTAGGACTTGCTGAGTTCACATTATCCAGAAAAGATCCGAAATATGTAGGTCTTGCAAAGGATATTCAGGTGGCTCAGAAAGCGGTTATGGAAGGAAAATGTCCATTAGAGGCAAAACCGGAATTAAAAGAAATCATGGCAGCAGTTCATACACAGTTCCCTAATGCGGGCGAAGGCAACATGGGATTTGGTTCAACTATCTTTGCGGTAAAACCGGGTGATGGTTCTGCCAGAGAACAGGCAGCAAGCTGTCAGAAGGTATTAGGTGGCTGGGCGAACATTGCCAACGAATATGCTACTAAGAGATATCGTTCCAACCTGATTAACTGGGGTATGCTTCCATTCTTAATTAAAGAAGGTGAACTGCCATTTAAGAACTTAGATTATATTTTCTTCCCTGAAATTCGTAAGGCGGTAGAAGAAAAAGACACAGTCATCAAAGCATATGCAGTAAAAGACGGAAATTTAGTTGAATTTGAAATGACATTAGGAGAATTAACAGACGAAGAACGTCAGATTATC
>CAZSBV010000367.1:0-1921 GCA_964605105.1 uncultured Lachnospiraceae bacterium
ACTAATTTTTTGATATCTTCCGGTTCGTATGCAATGATTTCTAATTCAGAGATAGTACCATCAGAAAAGATTTTTGCCATAGATACATACTGACAAAGTTTAGATTTTAAATTTAATCTATCGCCTTCTCCTGTTACTAATTCTACTTTACCCGCACAACTATCAACTACCTGAAAGAATTTTTCTACATTACTAATATTCTGGATTTTCATTTTATCCCCTTTCTGTCGCCAATCGCGACACTAAAATCAAACTAAACATTTCATCTTTACGTCCCGATTATATCGTGTTTCCTGTAAACTTGCAATACTTTCCTTTTGTGTAAATCCACACAATTTTTACTTTAATCGAATAGATTTTTCGGTAATTTCTATCTTTCCTGCTTTCAAAAGATGTCCTACTGCTTTTTTGAATTCATTCTTACTCATCTGCAGTTCTCTTTTGATTACTTCCGGATTTGCTTTATCATTAAAAGGCAATGCCCCATCAAAACTTTCAATCACATCCAGTACCTTTTCAGCATCTATTAAAATCTGTGCCAAGGCCTTTTCCCTGATAGATAAGTCCAGCTTGCCATCCTCTTTTACAGAAACTACACGAGCAGAGATTCTGTCTCCCACTTTTACATTTCCAAAAAATTCCTTCTTAGAAATCAGACCGGAATACCTGTCATCCACAGCTACAAATGCACCAAAATTATCACTGATTTCATAGACAATTCCTTCAACTCTGTCATCTTTCTTATATGGGCTTGACAGACTCAGATGATGGTATACTTTCATGGTTGCACACAAACGACTGCTTTTATCCACGTACAGAGCTACGAGACATTCATCTCCTTCTTTTACCTTTCTGGTCTGCTCCCTAAAAGGAAGGAACAAATCTTTTTCCAGTCCCCAGTTCAGGAACGCTCCCATCTTTCCTACCTGTGCCACTTTCAATATTTTAACTTCGTTCATCAACAACAATGGTGTTTTGGTCGTTGCAATTAAACGATCCTTGGAATCCTTATATAGAAATACTTCTATTTTATCCCCGATATTCATGCCCGCCGGCACCTGCTTTGCCGGAAGAAGAACTCTTTCTTCACCTGCGGTATCTTCCGGATTTTTCAGATATACACCGAATTCCACCTTCTTCATGATTTCCAGTGTCTGCTTTTCACCTAATTTTAACATTTCGTGTCCTCGACCTTCTCTTTTTATTATGTCTAATCTGTTTACTGTCTCCTGCTGCTAATGTAAACAAAAATCATAAATACTATATCTTTTCCTGAAATTCCACCACAACATAGGGTTTCTTTTCTTCATCGCACAAACAAACAGTAATTTTATGTTCATCCTTATATATATATGGATAAATCACATCTTCCAGATGAGCCTGACTCTTATATTCTGCTCTCATCTGCCCAATCACAAAATTCTCCGGAAGATATACGGACGCAATTTTGATATACTGTCCGTTATTTACATGATCATTGCAATCCAAATGATGTTTCTGAATCACTAAGGATTCCTTCTGTTCTTCTTCTCCTGTTATAACTATCTTTCTTGGAAGATAATTCATTTCAATTTTTTCTTCGTTAGGATAATGCTCCAGAAGTTCCTCCGAAACTTTTACCGGCACCATTTTTGTCATATCCAATAAAGTCCAAAGCGAATCTGCTTTTACAATTCTTTTTTCTTCCTGATTCTCCATAAAAAAATTACGTTTTCCCATGAATCCTTTAAAATCATAGGGAAGCGTGCAAATCTTTATCGTATCTCCCAAATCAGGATATTCTTCTACAACAATCTGCCAATAGGATAACACCCAGGTAAGATTTCTTGGCAATAAATAGGAAAAACCTACCCCTAAATCTTCTGACTGAAAAGTGGAGCAATCCTGAAAATAATCCACAATAGCTTCTAAACTTAATTTT
>CAZSBV010000368.1:0-1909 GCA_964605105.1 uncultured Lachnospiraceae bacterium
CCATGTTTATGGGTATTTTTTCTGCTAACGGAGAGGTAATTGCATTGGGAGCAACGGTACTTCGTATGGTAGCGGTGTCGGAACCCTTTTATGGATTTTCTATTATTGTGGAAGGATTTATGCAGGGTGTAGGGAAAACGAAAGCTCCTTTTGTTTACAATATTATAGGGATGTGGGGAATCAGAATTGTAGGCACTTTTATTTGTACTCAGTGTCTGGGATTAGGACTTGTATCGGCATGGGCATGCATGATTCTTCACAATTTATTGCTATTTGTGCTATTCCTGATTTCCTATAGGAAGGGAATCTGGTAAGCGGTATTTTTAGGGGAATTATGTGAAGTATAAATATTAGGAAAGAATGTAATATTTTTAGCTTGTTTCTAAGAGATAATTGACTTTTGATTTTGATTTTTTTATACTGTATCTAGAAGAAATGCGTGGCGTTTCAGATATATTTTTTATTATTGAGAAGGATGGGTGATTACAATGTACTTGGATGATTACAAACGTTGGATGGAAGCTGATTTAGAAGATGCAGCTTTAAAAACAGAATTAGAATCTATTGAAGGTAATGATGAAGAAATCAAAGATCGTTTTGCAGTTTCTTTGGCATTTGGTACAGCTGGTTTAAGAGGGGTTTTAGGAGCTGGTACCAACCGTATGAATATTTACGTAGTTCGTCAGGCAACACAGGGATTAGCTAACTGGGTAAAAACACAGGGTGGCAATCAGTTAGTTGCAATCAGCTACGATAGCCGTATTAACAGTGATGTATTTGCTAAAACAGCAGCCCAGGTTTTAGCAGCAAACGGAATCAAAGTTCGTATTTATGATGCACTTATGCCGGTTCCTGCATTAAGTTTTGCAACACGTTACTATGAAGCAAACGCAGGTATCATGGTTACAGCATCTCATAACCCTGCAAAATACAATGGATACAAGGCTTATGGTCCTGACGGATGTCAGATGACAGACGAAGCAGCAGATATCGTTTACGCTGAAATCCAGAAAACAGACATCTTAGAAGGTGCTAAGATGATGAGTTTTGAAGACGGAATGGCAGCAGGACTTATCGAATACGTTGGTGATGATTGTAAAGAAGCTTTATACGATGCCATCAAAGCAAGAAGCGTTCGTCCTGAACTTTGCAAAACAGCAGGATTAAAATTAGTATACTCTCCATTAAATGGTTCCGGTTTAGTTCCTGTAACAAGAATCTTAAATGATATCGGTATTGATGATATTACTATCGTTCCGGAACAGCAGTATCCGGATGGAAACTTCCCAACATGTCCATATCCAAACCCTGAAATTTTTGAAGCACTTCGCTTAGGTTTGGAATTAGCGACAAAAACTGAGGCAGACTTAATGTTAGCTACAGACCCTGACGCTGACCGTGTTGGTATTGCTATTAAATGTCCTGATGGTACATACGAATTAGTTTCCGGTAACGAAGTTGGAGTTCTGTTACTTGACTATATCTGTGCAGGACGTATTGAAAACGGAACAATGCCTGAAAAAGCAGTAGCTGTAAAATCTATCGTTTCTACACCACTTGCAGATGCAGTAGCAGCTAACTATGGTGTTGAACTTAGAAATGTATTAACAGGTTTCAAATGGATTGGTGACCAGATTGCACAGTTAGAAGCAGCTGGTGAAGTTGACAGATTTATCTTTGGTTTCGAAGAAAGCTACGGATACCTTGCAGGTCCTTACGTACGTGACAAAGACGCTGTAATCGGTTCTATGTTAATCTGTGAAATGGCAGCATACTACAGAAGTATTGGTTCTTCTATCAAACAGCGTTTGGAAGAAATTTATGCGAAATATGGCCGTTACTTAAATAAAGTAGACAGCTTTGAATTCCCAGGTCTTTCCGGTATGGATAAGATGGCAGGAATCATGAA
>CAZSBV010000369.1:0-1854 GCA_964605105.1 uncultured Lachnospiraceae bacterium
TGACACCTTCATTTCTGGCACTGGAAAGACCGCCATTTTTCTTATGGATCACTTTAATTCTGGTGTCATTTTGGGAAAATTCATCACATATCTTCCCACTATTATCTGTAGAACCATCATCTACTAATATAATTTCCAGATTCTCATAGGTCTGATTTTGGATGGACTGTATGGATTTCTCCACATAATTCTGTACATTATAAATGCTTACAATGACAGAAATTTTATTTTTATGTGGTTCTTCTATTCGATTGTTAAGCTTATCATATGTTGTATTTATCATACTACTATCCATCCACTCATCTTACTTCTTTATTTGAATCTGCTGCTCCAAATCCAGTCATCTTACATTTCTATTTAAATCTGCTCTGACAGATCCATTCCTGGAACATTAAAATGTACCAAATCTGGATTCTCCACTGTCCGTTATTAATATAGTCGTTCCAAATATCCCAGACCACATCCGGGTCTAAAATACCCTGTTGTTCCAATGTTTTTCTGTCAATCAAGGCTTCTGCCCAGGCACGAAGCTCCGGTCCTTTTAACCACTTGGAAATCGGAATTGAAAAACCTCGTTTCGGTAAATCCATGATTTCCTTAGGAACATATTTATATAGAATATTTCTCAATACCTTTTTCGTCACGCCGTCTTGATACTTATATTCAATCGGAAGAGTCCATGCAAATTCCACCACATCCTTATCCAGCATAGGAATTCTGGATTCCAGTGATACTGCCATACCTGCTCTGTCTACTTTTACAAGAATGTCATCCGGATGATACATTAACATATCCATAAGCATAATGTTATGGCGTGTTTCTTTTAAATATCCTTCCGGATACTCTGTATACTTAAACGGCAACATCTTCTTATCCAGACAGATTTCTTTTGCCAACGGCTCCTCTTCATTAGATATTTCATAAAGTTCAGCTGCTCCTTTTGCTCCCAAAAGTCCCGCTTTTACATTCATCACCTTACTTTTCTTCACCGGAGCATTCAAAATCAAACTGCTGGCTAATTTTCTTACCGGATACGGGATATTTTTCATTTTCCCCCAGATACGATCTATGGAATTATAGGAGGTATATCCGCAGAATAACTCGTCCCCCGCATCTCCGCTTAAAGATACCGTTACATGCTCTTTTGTCATCTTACTTACCAGGTAAGTAGGAATCTGGGAACTGTCTGCAAAAGGCTCTCCAAAAATATAAGAAAGATTGGGGATTACCTCCAAAGCATCCTTTTCAGAAATATAGAGTTCTGTATGCTTCGTTCCTAAATGTTTTGCGATTTTGTCAGCCACTTCCGCTTCATTGTATTTTGGATCCTCTACTCCAATGGTAAAACTTCTTACCTGATTGGTACTCAAAGACTGCATCAACGCCACAATGGTAGTACTGTCAATTCCGGAAGAAAGAAAGGCTCCTACCGGAACATCCGCTACCATCTGACCTTTGATTGCCTCTTTTAACAAACGTTCCAGTTCATTCGTTGCTTCTTCTTCACTGCCTTTGAACTGGTTTTGTTCTCCTCTTTTAGCGACTTCTTTCATGGACCAATAAGCTTCCACCGAAAACTCCTTGTATGGAGCTTTTAACGTAAGAATGGTTCCCGGTTCTAATTTAAATATATTTTCATAAATAGAATAAGGTGCCGGAATATAGCCATGAATAAAATAAATCGGTAATGCGCCTTTATTAATCTCATTATTAAAATCATCTAATGCTGCAATACATCCTACATCAGAAGCAAATACAAAGCTATTATTCACCCAGCCATAATAAAGAGGCTTCTCTCCTACCCTGTCTCGAAGCAGGAAAAGTTCTTTGTTCTGTCTGTCATAAAGCGCAATA
>CAZSBV010000370.1:0-1852 GCA_964605105.1 uncultured Lachnospiraceae bacterium
CTTGGAAAGAGAACCAGATATTATCATAGTCAGATGGATATGGATCTTTTGGAAAGTGGTCATGAATATAAGGAATTGCCGATGTCGTATGTTATTTTTATCTGTGATTTCGATCCTTTTAAAAGGGGAAAGTATTGTTACACTTTCGAGAACCGTTGTCTGGAAGATTTTTCGCTGGACATGGGAGATGGAAGCAGGAGTATTTTCCTTAGTACGGAAGGGGAAGATGCAGACAAGATGCCGAAAGAATTGTTAGCATTTTTGAAATTTGTGAAAACGGATAATCCACAGAATAGTACAGAAACAGATGATGAGTATGTGAAGGAATTGCAGAGAAGCATTCGCAGTATAAAAGAGAGCAGAGAGTTGGAGCGCGAGTTTATGACATGGGAAGATATTCGAAGAGAGGCTAGAGAAGAAGGTAAATTAGAAGGTAAGAGAGAGAGTATCATAGATTTTTTGGAAGAATTAGGAGTGATTCCGGAAGATATCAAGTGTCATATTATGTCAGAAACAAGAGAGTCTGCTTTGAAAAACATGTTAAGAGCAGCATCCAAAGCAACGTCATTTGAAGATTTTAAAGAGAAGATTTCGGATTTATAGTATTTAGTACAATGCAATATCAATGAATGACTGTCTGGCAGTAAGTTAAACAGTTGTTTTTCTTGATCAAATTTAAAAGCAAAATTCGTAGGCTGTAATGGTCTATGTCATGTAACAAATCAATTATTATTCAATAGAACAAACAGAGGAATTCATTAAAAAAATTTAAAGCTTATTTACCCTGCTATAAGTGTATTTGTATCATTAAATTGTAAATATTTCATACTGGAAATATAGGGTGTCAGGCACACGGGAATATAGGGCAATGCCATTTAACCAGCTGTTCGATTTTTGTTCGAATAATAGTATGAAGTCGTGAAATTAATATATTCATGGTTTTAAATATGGTAGAAATAAAAAAATGGACACACCAAAAAGACAGATACAGATTATCTGTCAAAGAAGCAATATTTAGTACAAAATATCATCGATATCCGAAGTGAATGGCACCAATTCCGCGAAGAGGTCTTGCAAATTGTCGGAATTCAGTTTTTACGGCATGGACATATTTCATCATCAATTTGAGAATATTAACCGGTTTATGCGAATCCCTACGGATAAAAAATTTTCTTGCAGTTCTTAAGGCGGAAGAAAAATCAATTTCGTAGTCATATTTATTATTAGGATCACGTTTTTTCTTTTGGTTTTCATCAGCTGCTTCATTGGCAAGGAAGATGCCAAAGTTGTATAAAATCAGGTTTGCATAAATTTCCTGCTTCAAAAATTCCGGTTTTTTGGAATGAAAGTAAAGAAGTCCGTTTGCATGTTTCAGATAGCGAAACGAAATTTCGATACCCCAGCCCAGTGATAACATTCTTTTATGTCTTCTAAAGTAAAAGAATGTGGAAGATTAGTAATGATATATTCATATGTATTATCAGCAGTTTTGATTTTCAGGACGCGAAACTGCATGAAATAAAGGTGTTTTCCATTCAGAAGCATCGGGAAATGTGGAATATTTTTATAAGGGTTCATGTAGTGATAAACATGTGACTGCTCCTTCATGATATTGGTATATTTGTCGGTAAAAAATCTTTTGATGGTAATATCGAACTCTTCCTGGTCATCGGGGAGTTCCTTCATATAAGAGGACAAAAGACTTTTTGAGGAAGAAGGAGCTTTTACCCGGAAGACATAGTTCGGATGTTTCAGTTGAAATCCTCAATGATTTCGGAATTGGTAGCATAAACTACATGACATCCGTCGCATGCAAGAATACAGTGATCTTTGAATTTATTGGTGGTAGTAG
>CAZSBV010000371.1:0-1849 GCA_964605105.1 uncultured Lachnospiraceae bacterium
CATGATTGACAAACATATCAGATTAAAGTGTTAGCCCACTAGAAAAGCACGCTTTCCTTCTACTATTATTATATAGAACCTTGCTTTTTATGTCAATAAACATAATCTCTTTTGCTATCACCAGTACTTCAATACTTTTTATTGACTCATAACTCTCACTATTTCCATTACTTTCACACGTATTTCTTCATTTACTATGCTCTCATACAATGACACCAATTGCGTTATATCTTGTCTTAAATTTCTTTTATCTCCTTCAACTAGATAAAATACTGTTGTACGAAGAACATCAGCCAATTCCTGCAATACATAAATACTCGGTTCTCTGTAATCATTCTCATAATCGGAAATAGATCTTTTATTCCTGTTTATTTTTTCAGCCACCGCCTCTTGAGTCATTCCCAATCGCTTACGACACATCCTAAGCCTTTGTCCTATTGTTTCTTCAGGTTCAACACCTTCGTCTCTATTCTTTCTGCCAATCTCTAACATTTCATTGAACAATGCAACAGTTTTGTAAGAAGACATTCTTCCTTTGTACTCCGTTTTTAATGGAAGAATATATTTTAGGGCAGTTCTAAAGATAATATACTCCTCACTATTGCATTCATGTAAAGCAGCACAGCCTCCGGCATTTAATGCCATGTTAATAACATCTATGTTTTCTACATTATCTGCTAAGACTATTTTGATACACTCTTCTGCTTTTGATCCGTGATATTTTTCATAAAATACAACTTGCTTTATTGCATTTTCATTTAATCCGGCCTTTTTTAAAAAATCTTTATCTTGTGTTCCTCCACAATACTGATTTCTTAATTCTTCAATTTTTACATCGAAACTAACTCGTTCTGTTTTACAAATTGAATTAATTTCGGATTTAAATTCTTCGATGGCTTTTAGCTGGCGCGCATTAAAAATTGAACTCGCCACTAAATCTCTCTTCGTAATTTACAGACAATAATTGGAGGGCTGTTGGAAATTATACATTACACATTTCATGCATCTCACGTTATCAGCTATCATAAATCTCTCCATAAAATAATTGTTCAACGGTTTATTTAAATTAAAAGAAAACATGCTATGCATCCCTCCTTTCGCGATTAAACTCACCGTCCAATTACCATCTCTGTTTCCTCCTGTTTCTTAAATAATGACTTTAAAGTCATTAGGCATTTTTTATAATTGGGCATAAACATCCCTTTTTAATGTCTTTACCACAAGGTTAATCCACAGCCCTTGCTTCCTTTCCACCCTGTGGGGCTATCCGCACATAACTGCGTATTACGGAACGGAGCGTCTACGTATCGGTATGTTACCATACCGGCGTATGCAGTCACTCATGTGAGGCTTAACATTGTCTATAGTAATAAGTCTCTTTACCATCCCTATAGAGGTTGTGATCTTGTTCTGTAGGCGCCACAATCGAAGCCTGTGTGCCATCGTGATCGACGGGACAGCTTAGGTGGCACACTTCAATTCCCATCTTTAATATTAATTGTATGGATAACAAGTACGAAATGCAACTAGATTTTTTATTTTTTTACTTCAAAAAATAAAGATTAAGAGGCTGTTGCAAAAGTAGATGAATAATCTACCGGAGCAACAGCTTTTTCTTTGTGTCTAAAAACAGAAAAGCAGGCTCCGAAGAACCTGCCATTCATGGTATAATTAATTATGACTAGTAACTTATTATACCATAAAAATTATACCGAACTTGGTGAAACTTATCAACTGGTTTTGCCACTTTGTTTGGAAGGTATGATCCCAGAAGATGAATCTGTCAGACTGCTGAGCCACGAATTGGAGGAATTGGATTACACGCTGTTGTATCAGGCTTACTCTGCCA
>CAZSBV010000372.1:0-1835 GCA_964605105.1 uncultured Lachnospiraceae bacterium
CCTTGTAAGCGCATCTACGGGCGAAATGGCAAAGCGTTATGGATTTATATATGTCGATAAGTATGATGACGGAAGTGGAACATTAAATCGATGTAAAAAAGATTCATTTTATTGGTATAAGAAGGTCATCGCAAGTAATGGTGAAGATTTAGATTAAGGAGGAACACAAATGGCTAAATTCCCGGAAAATTTTTTATGGGGTGGCGCTACAGCAGCCAATCAGTTTGAAGGCGCATGGAATGTAGATGGTAAAGGTGTAAGTACAGCGGATTGTATGACCCGTGGTTCACGTACAAATCCAAGAATGATTACTTATATGACTAAGGACGGAAAAATAGAAGCAGGTAATTTTTTTGGAATGAATGCACCGGAAGGTGCACAGTTTGGCGCATTTGAAGGTTACGATTATCCTTCCCATGATGGAATTGATTTTTACCATCGTTATAAAGAAGATATTGCTTTATTTGGAGAAATGGGATTTAAAATGTTTCGCTTGTCCATTAACTGGACTCGTATTTTCCCAACCGGAATGGAGACAGAACCAAATGAAGCAGGGTTGGAATTTTATGATGACGTATTTGATGAATTGGCAAAATATGGTATTCAGCCGTTAGTGACATTGTCTCATTATGAAACACCGGTGGCATTTACCAATGAATGGAATGGCTGGGCAGATGCACGTACTATCGAATGTTGGGAAAGATATGTAAGAACCGTAGGCGAACGTTACAAAGGTAAGGTAAAATATTGGCTGACCTTTAATGAGATTAATATCGTTCAGATGGCACCATATGTAGGAGCCGGTGTAGGTTATGTTACACCTCAGACTGTGGCAAATGCATCTAAACATCAATTGTTAGCAAGTGCTAAAGCAGTATTGATATTACATGAAATTGATCCGGAAAACAAAGTTGGTAACATGGTAGCTTATGGGGCACAGTATCCGAATACCTGTCACCCTGAAGATGCATTAAAAGCAAAATTTGTAGGTCGTGATTATCATTTCTTCTTTGATGTACAGGCTACAGGAAAATATCCAAATTATAAATTGAAAGAATATGAAAGAGAAGGAATTGAATTTAATCTAACTGAAGATGAAAAACAGTTGCTGCTCGATGGAACTGTTGATTTCTTAAGCTTCTCTTATTATATGTCTACCGTAGTCAGTGCAGACCCGAAAGTAATTGAAAATGCAAAAGGAAACTTTATGGGTGGTGTTGTGAATCCATATTTGAAATCCTCTGACTGGGGATGGCAGATTGATCCGGTTGGTTTAAGATTTGCTTGTAATGAATTATGGGATCGTTACCACAAGCCACTTATGATTGTTGAAAATGGTATGGGTGCACAGGATGTCTTGAAGGAAGACGGAACCTGTAATGATCCATATCATATTGATTATCTTCGCAGTCATATTGAAGAAATGGCAAAAGTAATCAACGAAGATGGTATTGAATTGTGGGGATATACTCCATGGGGATGTATTGACCTGGTTTCTGCTTCTACAGGAGAAATGCACAAACGTTATGGCTTTATCTATGTAGATTATCAGGATGATGGTACAGGAAATGGTGACCGTTATCGTAAGGATAGTTTTTACTGGTATAAAAAAGTAATTGAAAGTAATGGAGAAGATTTAGATTAGGAGGAAAGTAATGAGTAAGTTTCCAAGTACATTTTTATGGGGCGGTGCAACTGCAGCTAATCAGTATGAAGGTGGCTTTAATGAAGGTGGAAAAGGTTTAACTATGATTGACGTTACTACAAACGGAAGTCATAAAAACCCGAGAAAAATCAGCTGGAGAATTCCAGAGACCGGAGAAACAGGCGTAACA
>CAZSBV010000373.1:0-1827 GCA_964605105.1 uncultured Lachnospiraceae bacterium
TTTCTTTCTCTGAAACATCCTGTTAATAGTATTTTAATTCACTTTTGGGGAGATTTCTTGCAATATTGTAGCTTTCACTGGTACTATTTTATCTTTTTTATATTGGGGATGAAAAAATTGATACAGCTTATGTATTTTTCACGGTGCGATTTATTATATTTTTTGTTTTTAGAATTCCTCTGTCTCTACTACTTGATTTCTAATTGATATGTTATATAAATTGACACAAAACTCCTGATCTTGTGTATGATAAGATGTTCTAATACCAAATTTTTCATGCACAACAAAGAATGTGTATTTATGTGCATTCTGATTCTCTATAGTATTATTTCAATCACATCTTTTTGATTCGTCTTACAGACAGTATTATAGATTTGTAATCAGTTCTTCGAACTGTTCCAGAGAGTTAGCTTTGGCTGCTGCTTTATGCATTGCTCTTAAAGTATCTGCATTACTTTCAGACATTATTCTATCATAAAGTTTTCCCGAAACTTCTCCATAATCCTCAAGCAGCTCCAGGATATCCATTCTTTTTGTAATGATTCTTTCATCGCTTAATGCCTCTTCCAACAACATATGCCTATTCTCCAGTTCTCTATTCTTCTTCACATCATTTATCGTTTCCTGAACTTGCTTAGTAAAACTTCCTTCAAACTTCCTGTCAGTCCCGGCAGAATCCTCCCTTACAAATTTTAGAAATAACTCCATCTCTTTGGGAAGCTCTTCATAGTCATGACCACTGGCTAAAAGCTCCATATCCATCTGACTGTGATAGTATCTACTACGTTTTCGCAAGTCCTTCTTAATTACCTGCATTTCAACATCATATCGAGTATTGTTCTCATCCTCGGCATAAACATCAAAACGCACACCTTTACATTCCGGATTATAAATAATGTTCTTCTCGTAACTTAATTCAATCCGTGCAATCTCAATACCTAATACCATTTCTAAAAAATGTTTACAGTTATCACCCTGCATCATAACTGCCGCAAACATGAAATTGTCACGGATTGTTAAGTCCTTTAGTTTCTTTCTGTTGCTCATCTATTCCTCCTTGACAGAGGAATTCTAAATTCAGACTAACATATTTCGATACATTTTTCTACTGTATTTTGCCACATTTTTCTTTTGTATTCAAATATTGTTCTTTATGTTTATCTATCTATTCTTTTATATACTGAGATGCAAAAACTTACAATAACATCTTCACTCACATTCTTTCTCCCAATTAGACTAGTCTTCCATTTCCATATAAGCCTGTGCAATCTTCTGATATTCTATCTGATTGGATATTTTTTCAACCTTGATATCTTCTGCCATTTCTTTTACCCGAAAAATAAACAAACCATCTTCCTTAATGGTGTCCTCTTCAATCAAAGCACCAACCACATAGTTTTTATGTTCCAATTCAAACTCATCCATGACAGCCATTTCAATTTCATTACCCTCTTTATTGGTAGTTGTAAATATAGTATATTCCTTAACTTCTTCCTGCATTTTCTATTCCTCACTTTTGTCTATCGTCTTACTCATTTAGTATATTGTATCCCAATAAAAAAACCAGAAAACATTACATTTTCTAGGTTCATTCTTTCATAGCGAGAGAAAGATTCGAAGCCTTTCCCTACTCTAAAAGTATTGATTTTACTAGGTTTAGTGCATCATCATTATGCCCTTTGCCAGCTTAATCGTTGCTATTCTGAATTATACGCCTACTTCTTTTCTTAGAATTCTCTTTTCTATATTAATTACAAATATGGGTTGCCCGGAATATCCGGATAAGTTCCCATACTAATTAACAACTCTAGCCCTACTTGACGAGCT
>CAZSBV010000374.1:0-1814 GCA_964605105.1 uncultured Lachnospiraceae bacterium
TCTGTATAAGGGAAGTTGCTGAACGAAGGAAACCTTCCTTATCCGCATCCAGAATCGCCACCAAAGAAATCTCCGGAATATCAAGACCTTCTCGAAGCAGGTTAATTCCTACCAGCACATCAAATACATCCAAACGCATATCACGGATAATCTGCGCTCGTTCCAAAGTATCTATGTCTGAATGCAGATATTTTACACGAATACCGACTTCTTTCATATAATCCGTCAAGTCTTCTGCCATTCGCTTCGTAAGTGTAGTAACTAAAACTTTATTATGCTTCTTTATTTCTTTATTTACTTCTGAAATCAAATCATCAATCTGCCCTTCCACCGGCCGCACATCAATTTCAGGGTCCAAAAGTCCTGTTGGACGAATGATTTGTTCTGTTCTGAGCAACTCGTGTTCTGCTTCGTAATCACTAGGCGTAGCCGATACAAACATCATCTGGTCAATTTTTTGTTCAAATTCCTCAAAATTCAAAGGTCTGTTATCCAATGCGGATGGCAGACGGAAACCATACTCCACCAAAGTTGTTTTTCTGGAACGGTCTCCCGCATACATTCCTCTCACCTGTGGAATCGTAATATGGGACTCATCTACAATAATCAAATAATCATCTTTAAAGAAGTCCATCAGACAATACGGTGTTTCCCCTTCTTCCATTCCGTTCATATGACGGGAATAGTTTTCAATACCGGAACAGAAACCTGTTTCTCGTAACATCTCCACATCAAAGTTTGTTCTCTCGGAAATTCTCTGAGCCTCAATCAGCTTGTCTTCTCCTTTAAAGAAACGGACTCTTTCCATACACTCCTGCTCAATAGCTTCACACGCCTTATTAATTTTCTCCTGCGGGATTACATAATGAGACGCAGGGAAAATAGCCACATGTTCCAAAGTCGCATGCATCTTTCCAGTCAATGGATCCACCTCGGTAATACGGTCAATCTCGTCTCCAAAGAACTCCACACGAATGAGATAATCGCCACCTTCCGCCGGATAGATTTCTACTACATCACCACGAACTCTGAAACAGCCTCGTCCCACATCCAAATCATTACGAGTATATTGAATGTCAATCAATTCTCTTAATACCTGATCTCTGTCTTTCATCTGTCCCGGACGAAGTGACACAATCATGCCCTGGTATTCTTCCGGACTACCAATACCATAAATGCAGGAAACACTGGCAACTACAATTACATCTTTTCTCTCAGAAAGAGATGCTGTTGCAGAAAGGCGCAATTTGTCTATTTCTTCATTAATCGCCGAATCTTTTGCAATATAAGTATCCGATGATGGAATGTATGCTTCCGGCTGGTAATAGTCGTAGTAGGATACAAAATATTCCACTGCATTTTCCGGAAAAAATTCCTTAAACTCACTATATAATTGTCCTGCCAGAGTTTTATTATGAGCAATGATTAAAGTGGGCTTATTCAATGCCGCAATAACATTTGCCATGGTAAAAGTCTTCCCGGAACCGGTAACCCCTAGCAAAGTCTGAAATTGATTCCCTTTTTTAAAACCTTCCACCAGTTCGGCGATGGCCTGTGGCTGGTCGCCGGTAGGGGCGTATTCGGAGTGTAATATGAAATGATCCATGAAAGCTCCTCCTTTATGAACCCATTTTCCTTATATATATTATTGGCTAATCCAACTGTATTATTATCCTGAAATATATCAGCTTGATTATAGCAGAATATAAAAATAAAGTACAGAGAAAAATCGAACTTTTGTTCTGTACTTTGTGCCACTAAACCAAGAAAATAAGCGGATGAAACACTTACTCTCGTGTTTTCATCCGCTTTCA
>CAZSBV010000375.1:0-1781 GCA_964605105.1 uncultured Lachnospiraceae bacterium
TATGTACAACGTCGTCAGCATATGGACGATAACCTAAAATATTCTGTCCTCTGAAAAGCATCTGTGTTTTTGTGTTTTTAAGACCATCTCTGATTTTTCTTAAACGATCCCATGGATCTTCTTTTAAGAAACGAAGAGATGCATCAAATGTAGCACCACCCCAGCATTCAACGGAATGATAACCAACTTTGTCCATTTTATCTAAAATAGGAGTCATTAAGCTGGTAGGCATTCTTGTTGCAATTAAAGACTGGTGAGCGTCACGTAAGATTGTTTCTGTAATACCAATTGGTTTTTTTACGATTTCTGACATTTCCAATTCTCCTTGTTTTTTAATTTAGAATACTCCAAAGATAGCCATGAATGTTCCGGCAGCTACTGCTGTACCGATAACACCTGCTACGTTTGGTCCCATAGCATGCATCAAAAGGAAGTTTGTTGGATCTGCTTCCGCACCAACCTTCTGGGATACTCTGGCTGCCATTGGAACTGCGGATACACCTGCAGAACCAATCAACGGGTTAACTTTACCTTTCGTTGCCCAGCACATTAACTTACCGAATAATACTCCGGCTGCAGTACCGAATACGAATGCAATCAAACCTAAAACTACAATTTTAATTGTACTTACGTTTAAGAAAGCTTCTGCACTGGTAGTAGCACCTACGGAAGTACCAAGTAAGATAACTACGATATACATCATAGCGTTAGATGCTGTATCTGTTAACTGTCTTACAACTCCGGATTCTTTAAATAAGTTACCAAGCATTAACATACCTACCAACGGAGCAGTTGTAGGAAGGATTAAACATACTACAATAGTAACGATAATTGGGAATAAGATTTTTTCCAATTTTGAAACAGGACGTAACTGTTCCATTTTAATTTTACGTTCTTTTTCTGTGGTTAATAATTTCATTACAGGTGGCTGAATAATCGGTACTAAAGACATATAAGAATATGCCGCTACCGCAATCGGACCCAGTAATGAAGTCTGTCCTAATTTTCCGGCTAAGAAGATGGAAGTAGGACCGTCAGCACCACCGATAATGGAGATGGCTGCCGCTGCTTTATCATTAAAGCCTAACGCAATCGCTCCAAAGTATGCTATAAAGATACCGAACTGAGCAGATGCACCTAAAAGGAAACTCTTAGGGTTTGCAATTAACGGACCGAAGTCTGTCATGGCACCTACGCCCATGAAAATCAAGGATGGAAGGATTGCCCATTCGTCTAAAACATAAAAATAATACAGTAAACCGCCGATTCCGTTTGCGGAGTCCTCCGGATGAATCATAATATCCGGATAAATGTTAACCAGCAGCATACCGAAAGCTATCGGAAGTAATAAAAGTGGTTCATATTCTTTTCTGATAGCCAGATAAAGGAAAACACAAGCTACTGCAATCATAATATAGTTTCCAACTGTAAGGTTGAAGAACGCAGTCTGATGCACTAGATTGGTTAAAGTGCTTGATACGTATTCCATTTACGTTGACCTCCTATGGATTTTACCTGTCTGGATATAAAGAATTTCTTTCTTCCGACAAATTAGTTTAATGTTGCAAGTACAGCACCTGCTTCGATTGCATCGCCTACCGCTACTTCAATACTAGCTACTGTTCCATCTTCCGGAGCAACTACAGGAATTTCCATTTTCATTGCTTCGATAATAACTACTGCATCACCTTTTTTCACTGCTGTTCCTACACCGGCTTCGATTTTAAATACTTTACCTGCTGCACCAGCTTCAACTTTGATGCTTCCTGCTGCACCGCTTG
>CAZSBV010000376.1:0-1770 GCA_964605105.1 uncultured Lachnospiraceae bacterium
GGGTGATCGTAATTTATCTGGTAGGAAAATTTGCAGGGGTGTTTCCCACGGGAAATTCCGGACAGCAGAGTACTGTGGAACAGTCTGCAGAAGCTACTGAAGAAAATACAGGAAATGATAATGACAATCAAGGCGGATTTTTAAGTGGAGATGCTGTGGTTGGTGTTCCTCAGGTCACAGGCTGGTCTTATGCTGAAGCGTCTGCAACCTTAAAAGACAATGGTTATGAAGTTGGAAAAGAAGAAATATTTTCCGCAGATGTTCCGGCAGGAAATGTAATTAGTCAGTCTCCGAAAGCAGGTACTGATCTTGCAAAAGGGAATGTGGTTACTTTGAGAGTAAGCCTTGGAGCAGAGATTACAAAAGTTCGTGTTCCTAATGTAGTAGGAATGGATCAGATGGCAGCGGCAACTGCTTTGACAGAAGCAGGTTTGCAGCCGGGAGCAGTGGAAGAAACTACGAATGAAGATCCTGCACTTACAGGAAAAGTTTGTTATCAGAGTTACTCCGTAGGCTCTTATGTAGACTCCGGTACCGTAATTGATTTGAAAATCAGTACGGGAGCAGGCACCAGCACATATAGCTTTATTGGAAGTATTGCAGGTCCGGGAGAAGAAGATGGGGATTATGCGTCCGGTACAGAAGTTACTGTAGTATTGGCTACTTCTGATGGACAGGAAATCTACAGAACTACTACATCTGCGTTTCCACTTTCCATGAACGTGGCAGGCATTACAGGAGCAGATAGTGGATTGATAACTTTCTTTTACTATGTAGATCTTCCTGCAACTACTACAACCAATGAGGCCGGAGAGGTAATAACCATTCCGGGAGGAAGAGAAGACAGAAATTTAAGCAGAGCTGTAAAATTTGCAAAGGAATAGTGATCCATGCAAGGAAAGATTATTCGAGGAATTGCCGGATTTTATTATGTTCATGTTCCGGAAATCGGAATCTTGGAATGTAAAGCAAAAGGCATATTTAGAAAAAATAAGTTAAAGCCCTTAGTAGGGGACTTGGTGGAAGTCAGTGTTTTAGACGAAGAGAATAAAAAAGGAAATATCGATGAGGTTTTGGAGAGAAAAAATGAACTGATTCGTCCGGCGGTAGCTAATATCGACCAGGCAGTAGTGATTTTTGCAGTGAAAAAACCGGAACCAAATTTGAATTTGCTGGATCGTTTTCTCATTATGATGCAGCAAAAAGAAATTCCTTGTATTCTGGTTTTTAATAAAAGTGACTTGGCAACGGAAGAAGAAAAGCAGAAACTCCAGGAATGTTATAAAAACAGCGGATGCGAAATTCTTTTTATCAGTGCAAAACAAGACCAAGGAATGGAAGAAGTTAAGAAGCTTCTGGTTGGGAAAACTTCTACAGTGGCAGGTCCTAGTGGAGTGGGGAAATCTTCTTTGATTAACAAATTGCAAAGTGGAGTTAATATGGAAACCGGTTCCATCAGTGAGAAGATTGAACGAGGAAAACATACTACAAGGCACACAGAGTTTATCCCTATTGGAGAAGATACCTTCATTATGGATACTCCGGGATTTAGTTCTCTGGCAGTATTTGACATGGAAAAAGAGGATTTGGAACAATTTTATCCGGAGTTTGACGAGTATAGAGAAAACTGTCGATTTAATGGATGCAGCCATACTCACGAGCCGGGATGTCAAGTGAAGGAAGCTATTGAAGAAGGAAATATCAGCAAAGAAAGATATGAAAATTATAAGCTGATTTATGAAGAGTTGAAGAATAGAAAGAAGTATTAAA
>CAZSBV010000377.1:0-1768 GCA_964605105.1 uncultured Lachnospiraceae bacterium
ATCTTAAGAAATACCAGGAAGAACCAGCCCACTGAGGCATGGTATCTGTTTCTCTTTCAGCAGGACCACCACAACATGGACAAGTTGTTTTTACCCAGTCTGTCATAGCAGCCAATGGTGATTCTCCGTTATCGGTTGGCATATAGCTTTCTACTTCAGGAAGTTCTAATGGTAATTCCTTTTCGTCGATTGCTACATAACCACATTTTTCACATTTAACAATCGGAATAGGTTCACCCCAATAACGCTGTCTGGAGAATACCCAGTCACGAAGTTTGAAGTTTGTTTTTGCAGTACCGATTCCTTTTTCTTCTAAGAAAGCAATGATTTTTTCTTTTGCTTCTGCTACAGAAAGTCCGTTTAAGAATTCAGAGTTCACAAGAGTACCGGTTGCTACATCTGTGTAAACAGCTTCTTCAACACTTACATCGCTGCCTGCCACTACTTCGATGATTGGCATATTGAATTTTTTTGCAAAATCCCAGTCTCTTTCATCATGAGCAGGAACTGCCATAATAGCACCTGTACCGTAGGTCATTAATACATAATCAGAAATCCAGATTGGAATTTCTTTTCCGTTTACAGGATTGATTGCACATAAACCATCGATCATAACACCTGTCTTGTCTTTTGCAAGTTCAGTACGTTCAAAATCAGATTTACGGGATGCCATTTCTCTGTATTCAACTAATGCATCGTAGTTCTTTAATTCATCTTTGTATTTTTCAATGATTGGATGTTCCGGAGATACTACCATGTATGTTGCCCCAAATAATGTATCAGGTCTGGTTGTATATACACGTAATCTATCTTCTTTTCCTGCGATTGCAAAATCAACTTCTGCACCCTGAGATTTACCGATCCAGTTCTTCTGGGAAACTTTTACTCTTTCGATGTAATCTACATCATCTAAGTCTTTGATCAATTTATCAGCATATTCTGTGATTTTTAACATCCACTGGCTCTTAACTTTACGAACAACTTCCGCTCCACAACGTTCACAAACGCCGTTAACAACTTCTTCGTTAGCGAGACCAACTTTACATTCCGTACACCAGTTAATTGGCATTTCAGATTTATATGCAAGACCGGCTTTGAATAATTTTAAGAAAATCCACTGTGTCCATTTGTAATAATTTGGATCAGTTGTATTTACTTCTCTGTCCCAGTCAAAGGAATATCCTAAAGAATGAAGCTGATTTTTAAATCTTTCCACGTTGTTCTTAGTAACAATCTTTGGATGAATATGATTTTTAATTGCATAGTTTTCTGTAGGAAGACCAAATGCATCCCATCCCATTGGATATAATACGTTGTATCCCTGCATTCTTCTTTTACGGGCAACAATATCTAATGCGGTGTATGGTCTTGGATGACCTACATGGAGTCCCTGTCCTGATGGATATGGGAATTCTACTAATGCATAAAATTTTGGTTTGGAATAATCTGTGGAAGTTTCGAAAGCTTTTTCGTCGTCCCAAACTTTCTGCCATTTTACTTCCAACTCTTTGTGATTATATGGTTGTGCCATCTGTATCCTTCTTTCTACCTATTTTATCTTTAATAAGTCTTTAAATATAGTCTTTGCTATTTTAATCCTTTCCTAATTTTATGTCAAGTCAGTGACTTTATTAACAATTATTGATTTTATTAAAAAGTTATTTAAAACTACTTTTTATACCCAAAATTGTGTTAATATATAGTGGTATTCTGGCGGACGAAAAGCATAGAAAGGAAAATATAATATGCTCAACAAAGAAAATACTTT
>CAZSBV010000378.1:0-1759 GCA_964605105.1 uncultured Lachnospiraceae bacterium
TTCGCTATTTCGAAATTTCATATCTAAAAATCTCGTTTTTCCCTGCGCATCATAAACTTCATCTGATAACCAACGGTACCCTTGTTCATCCGGTTCAATATGATCATATTCCGCAATGCCCTGTATCATTTCCTCTCCGTTCATATCCGAAGTTAAATCAGAGACTGTCTCCATGTTTTCAAAATTTGTTTTTTCTCCTTCCGCTTCGCTCTTAGGATTTGTCAAAAAACACACAGAAACTATAATACATACTATGACGGCAAACACAATTATCCAAAAAAATGGCTTTTTATAATTTAAAATCTGTTTAATTCTTTCCTTCACACCAACTTCTCCAAATGCAACAGGACATACCTCTATCATTTTTCCATTCACACTACATGTTAACAATGCCTGACAATAATCAACTCTCTGTTTCTTATCCGTATTTCTTGTTGCTTTTTCATCACAGGTTAACTCTATATCTTTGCAAAATAAAATACAGGCATTTGGTCTACTCACAATAGTCTTATGGTTAGTCTATCCACAACAGACCTTTTTTGTCAATCTAATATTCTTACTTTTTATGTATATCTCTAAATTTACATTTTCCTATAAATTCATCTCATATTTTTTTACTTTTCGGAAATACTTATAACAATATAACACTCTAATAATGAATGTTATAAAACTTTGACTACAAAAGACCAAAATAAACTATAACAAAGAAAGGAATCAGATATGAAATCTAAGACCATACTTTTCATCGCTACTCTCTCTACTCTTATTTTTACAGGATGTCAAAATAATGATTTATCTGCCGAAAATCAGTCATTAAAACAGCAAATTACCGAACTGGAACAACAGGTAACTGAATTAGAACAGCAGCTTTCTGAAAACACTGGTAATGATACCACTCAAAATACCGGTGATATGGCATCTTCACAAGCTAATGCCAGCGGGGAAACTACAAACACCGGAAACATTACAGTTACTAACACAACTACCTATACTCTGGAAGAACTTTCCGCTATGGTAGATGAATTCGTTGTTTCCGTAGGAAGCGCTACCCCCGACGTAAACAACTCCGGTAACTTAGATCAGTTCTTTTCTTTAAAAAGAGAAGCCGACCAGATTGAACATGCACTGGAAAATCATGAAAATTCGCTGGAAGACCTATACCGCGCCGGTACGATTTCCAGAGAAGAATATCGAGTTTGGGATAAAGAAATTGAATTATTAGAAGACACTCTGGATTCTGCCTGTGATAGATTAGAAATTGCTTTTGGAATTGATGATTAAAATACTCACAAAAGGGGAGCTGATTGAAATATGATCAACTCCCCTTATATGTTTACCCTAATGTTTTAAATACTATCATACTATCTGTTACATTTTTCTTTTCAACTCTGCCAAAATCTGCGACACCTTCTCATTCGCTATATTGCAGGTTATAATTTCTTAATCAGCGCCTTTGCTACTTATAATTCTTTATACACCTTTTATATTATTTTTCTGTTCCACTTTTAGAATTTTTTCAACATCATATTCCGGTGCAAAATCTTTCACTATTTCATAGATTTTTTCTATGCTACTTATTTCCTCATCCAATTCCTCTGCAATAGTTTCTAAATTTTTTCCCTTACGTAATTTTTTACAAATACTCTCAATAAAATATCGTCTTCGACCTTCCTCGCGACCTTCCTCTAATCCATTTTCAAATCCATACTGATATTCATCCTCACGTATTAGTTTTATTTCTTTTTCTTCATCAAATTCA
>CAZSBV010000379.1:0-1756 GCA_964605105.1 uncultured Lachnospiraceae bacterium
CCACACAGAATACTCAAATTCTTCCAGATGTGTCATCTTGGATAACTGTTTACTATTGTACTCAGAATACGCCGGCAGTAGTTTTCTTTCTTCTTCTTCTCTCTGATAGATTTCTCTACTGATATCTTTTAGGGAATCCTGTGATTTTGCAAAAGCAGGTCGGGTCTTCATTTTTTCTCGTAAATAAATGTCGAAAGTTAGAAGTTCCCTATACATGTCTTCTTTCTCCGGTGCCTTTTCTTTGCAGAAGTCTAAAAGAATCTGGTAGCGGTAACCTCTTGCCGGATTTTGAAGAGCATAGCCTTTCTCAACGTAATAATCAGCCAAAGACTCATATAGTTTAAATGGTGTTTCAAATTCCTGTTCTAACATCGCCATAGTATAGGTAAATTGATTACTGTTGTAGTACATCTCTACCATTTCTTCTACCTGCTTTAATTTCAGGATTTCATCATAAGTAATCCAATTGGTAAATAGAACTTCATAAGGTGGCTTCTCGGTATAGGCAATTCCGTAATCCGCCGCCTTCTCCCACATTTTTGCTCCCTTTAATACCTTTAAAAATCCCAATTGAAGCTGTTCCGGTCTCATGGAATATACTTCATTAAAAGAGTTCTGGAAAGTAACAAAATCTTCAAAAGGCAGACCTGCAATCAAATCCAAATGCTGATGAATATTTTTAAAACTATGGATTCTGGCTACCACTTCTCGCAGTTTTTCCACATTCATGACACGATTGATTTCCCGAATAGTTTCCGGATTCGTAGATTGTACACCAATTTCCAACTGCACCAGACCCGGGCGCAGCTTTTCTAAAATTCCTAATTCTCTTTCTGTTAAAATATCTGCTGAAATCTCAAAATGAAAATTTGTGATACCATTGTCATTTTCATGAATAAACTGCCATATCTCACAAGCATGGTCTCGGTTACAGTTAAAAGTCCTATCGATAAATTTTACCTGAGGCACCTTTAAGTCTAAAAAGAACTGCAATTCTTTTTTTACCAATCCCAGATCACGTAGACGAACGGTTTTGTCAATGGAAGACAAACAATAACTGCAACGATACGGACACCCACGACTGCTTTCGTAATAAACAATTCTATGTTCAAACGTTGCCATATCATCATAGAAGAAAGGAATATCATTAATATTCACAAGCCCTCTTGGTTCCCCGGAAATTCCGGGAACCAACTTCACATCACGTCCTTCTATAAAAGCACGGCACAATTCCAGAAAAGTCTCTTCTCCTTCTCCTATCATAATTCCAGACAGAAACGAATATTGTTTTAAAATCTCTTCCGAGGTATAGGATACCTCCGGTCCTCCCAGAAAAACAGGCACTTGTGGTAACAATTTATGAAGTTCCGCCATAACCTCCTGTACATAATCCCAGTTCCAGATATAGCAGGAAAATGCCAACACATCCGGTTTCTTTTTATAGATATCAGCAATGATGCTTTCTGTACGATGGTTAATAGTATATTCCGCAATTTCAATCTGACACTTTTCTTTTTCTTCGACTGTCAAATGATGGTTTGCAAATGCCGCCAAAGAATAAACTGCGGGATTAGAATGTATATATTTCGCATTAATTGCGATAAGTAGAATTTTCATATTTTATTTATCTCCATAAAACTCTTACTTAGTATTGTTATCATTAGAAAAAAGTGTATCACAAATATTAAATTTGCTCAATTTATACTCATTCTTTTTCTGAAAATAGAAAAACCATCTACTAAAAAGTAAATGGCTC
>CAZSBV010000380.1:0-1750 GCA_964605105.1 uncultured Lachnospiraceae bacterium
ACTGCTACACCATATTTTTGAGTTGCTTTTGCAGAATCAACAGTTACCTGATCATCTGTTTCATTACGATATTCAAGACCTAAGTCATAATATTCTGTTTTTAAATCAATAAACGGAAGTAATAATTCATCTTTGATCATTTTCCAAAGAATTCGGGTCATTTCATCTCCGTCCATCTCTACTAAAGGGGTAATCATTTTAATCTTGTCCATTTTAAATATCTCCTTTATTTGATGAGCATTAGCTCATTTGCTTATAATTAAATTGTTAAATATTACTTGGCATTAGGCTTCATCCGTAGAGTAAGCTTCGTAGAGACCATTTTTTACCATATTCTCATAAGCACTCATAACATGCTTGTTTGCTTCTTCTTCTGCCTTTGCAGGATCCCCGGATTTAATTGCTTCTAAGATAAATTTATGTTCTTTATTGGATTCAGTACTTCTTTTGTTTTCTGATAAAGTTTTTTTGCGAACCCTGAGAACATAATCATGAAAGTCACGTAATTGTTTTTCCAGCATTTTACTGTTACATGCTTCATAAAGAATCTCGTGAAAACGATTATCTAATTCTGCAATCTGCTCTGTATGGCCCTTAGCAGCATGAAATTCTGCTAAATATACATTTTCTTCCATTTCTTCCAACTGTTCCGGTGTAATATTTTCGGTTGCCCATTTAGCACATAATCCTTCTAATAAAGAACGGATCATATAGATATCTTTTACATCTTTTACGGTTATCCCTGTAACATAGGCTCCTTTGTTTGGAATGATATGAATTAATCCTTCTAATTCTAACTGACGGAATGCTTCTCTTACCGGAGTTCTGCTGACTCCCAATTCTTCACCAATAGCTACTTCCTTCAATTCTTCGTTGTCTTTGTATTTTCCACTAAGAATATCTTCACGAATCTTATGAAAAACTTTTCCACGTAATGAGAACTTGTCCGTAACTTCATGCTTTACATTATATTTTCCCATTTTTTTCTCCGTTTCCGTATTGTCTTCTTTGTGAATGACAAACATTATATTTTTATTAGATTATTGTAATGAAATACCTAATTTATTACATTCTTCATTAATAATATTAAGTAATTCTTCATCTGTAAGTACAGTGATACGTCCTGTGGCATATTCTGCGTCTACCCATACTTTAATATTTTTCACAAGTTCTGAAGTTTTATTTACATGCTTTTCAGCCGGTAATTTGAAATAAGTATTGATCCAATGGGCAATGCCTGCAAGTCCGGAAGTATTACTTACAGCACAAAGTACCGGTCTGTTAAGATATTTCTCAGTATCAAAGATATTGTAAATTTCTTCATTTTTCAAAAGTCCGTCCGCATGAATTCCTGCACGGGTCACATTAAAATTCTTACCTACGAATGGAGTTCTTGGTGGAATCTGATATCCAATCTCCTTTTCATAATACTCAGCTAATTCTGTAATTACGGTGGTATCCATACCATTTAAATCACCTTTTAACTGGGCATATTCAAATACCATTGCTTCCAATGGTGTATTTCCGGTTCTTTCACCGATACCAAAAAGTGAAGTGTTTACTCCGGAACAACCATACAACCATGCTGTTGTGGAGTTAACAACTGCTTTATAAAAGTCATTATGTCCATGCCATTCGATTAAGGAATGTGGAACACCTGCATGTTTATGGATTGCATAGATAATACCAGGAACACTACGTGGAATAACGGCACCGGGATAATTTACACCATATCCCATAGTATCACAAG
>CAZSBV010000381.1:0-1749 GCA_964605105.1 uncultured Lachnospiraceae bacterium
CTGCGTTAAAGAAGCACCGACAGACAATCCGCATACGTGTTTTTTAGTCACAACATGTGAATTTTATCATAAGGAAATCCTATATGCAAGCATTTTTACTCATATTTTCTATATTTTTCTAACAGTAAAAATACTCAGCATGAGAATTATCCTCCCATGCCAAGTATTCTTTTGCATTTCTATCTCACTGGCGCCAATAATACTTTTCCTGTTCCGCGATACACATTTACAAGTCCCTCTCCGGATGCAGCAGAACCAATCAAGCTCTTACCGGAACGTTCTACCGTAAAATCAAGACTACCACTCCAAGCAATTGCATAATTGCCATCCACTTTTAATACATCATCTTCCAATGTAATCTCTACTAATTCTTCTCTCGGACATGGGGATTCTAAACATACAACACCTTTTCCCTGAATTCCCAAATTGAATAATCCTTCATTACCGGCTACTGCTGAAGAAAAATTACTTCTCATAACTGCTTTATGCTTCAAAGTAGATTCACAAGCCAGGAATAAGCCATCATCCAGTACAATGGAACCATTCCATTCATTTAAATCTACTAATAAAATATGTTTATAAGTAGGTTCTAAAACTAACGTTCCATTTCCTGTATATTCTGGTTTAATAGCAGATTCTCCTGTTACGGAACCTCTCATTGCTTTTCCAAATAAATCTCCGACGCCTTTAACACCGGTGGTAGCTTTTACATTCCCTGCAGTCCATTGCATAGCACCTGCCTGCACCGTAACATTAGATTTTGCCACATCACACACTACTTGTTTCTTACGAACATTCATCTGACTACAATAGAAAGCATTCATTGCATTTTCAGGCATTACACTCAAATCCTTCTGATACTCAATTACCGAAAAAGCTCCCATAGAATCAATTACCTTTACATCATCATTTTCCATAAAATTTTTAATCTTATACATATCTTTTACCTCTTTCTTTTATCCGGCTTTTCGTAAAGCCATTTTCCTTTATATTTTCCATTTTGCAAGTTACCGTACATAATTTTTATAATATCAAATTTATCTTTTTAAACTCTTTGCTTCCGTTTTATTTACGACAGGAAAAAATAGAAATAATTCCTACAACCAACAAAATTGGAAATGCAATCTCAACCAATCCTTTAAATACAAGACAAATTAAGAATAACGGTAATAATACAATGGAACATACCATTTTTGAAACGCTCCATGCCGTCTTAATTGCAAATTTTAAAATTCTTCCAAATACAATAATCATTAAAATAATAAAAATAAAATTTAACATATCCTCTCTCCTCCGTTATGTATTTTCTTTCCATGCATTTTTGATACATTTTCTATTCCTAATTTTTCACTAAGTTCTCTGTGTTCATTTAAACGTTCAATTAGAAGACACATTCTGATTCTTTTCTCTACGTTCAACTTCTTTTCCCCCTTCCTTCTGTAGATATATTTATTATATAAATATTGTATATAAGAAAAAATATCTGATTTAGTAAAATAGACACATCTATTTCGCATTTTATACGGTAAATAAAGTTTTTCACTCAATAAATGGCATATCATATTTATAAATTTAATCAAGTTCTTATTCATGCTATTTTCTATATCTATTTCTCCACTCTTTAATTCAATAATATATATTTTAATAATTCACTTCCTTCTTATCATCATTTATAATATTCTATAATAGAAATCAATAATTATGGAGAAAACAGACTATGGGAAGAAAATCAACAAAAGAAAACAAAAA
>CAZSBV010000382.1:0-1747 GCA_964605105.1 uncultured Lachnospiraceae bacterium
CAGCACTTTTGATTTTTGGTGCTAATACAAAAATGTTCAAATCCGTGGTTTCTCTTCCGGCAATTCAGCTGGCAGGCGGAAGTATCAATATTTCCGGAGAAACACAGGTAACCATCGTAGTATGTATTGTTATTATGATTGCCTTAACTACTTTTATTAAGAAAACAAAAGCCGGTCAGGCGATGTTGGCTGTTTCCGAAGACAAAGGTGCAGCGGAACTTATGGGTGTTAATGTTAATGGAACAATCTCTTTAACGTTTGCCATTGGGTCTGCCTTGGCAGCAGTTGCAGGAGTATTGCTTTGTTCCGCATATCCTACGTTGACCCCTTATACAGGATCCATGCCTGGTATTAAGGCTTTCGTAGCAGCCGTATTTGGTGGTATCGGTTCTATCCCGGGAGCGTTTCTTGGTGGAATTTTATTGGGTGTAATTGAAAATATGTCCAAAGCTTACATATCTTCCCAGTTATCCGATGCTATCGTATTTTCAGTTTTAATTGTCGTATTACTTGTAAAACCTACAGGAATTTTAGGAAAGAAAATAAAAGAAAAAGTATAATAAATTCTGGTTGGTTTTTGAACCGATATAAAGTCATATTTTAGAAAGGTAAAGTAATAAGATGAAAAAGAAATTAAATTTGAATAAATCAACCAAAAGTACCTTGATTACGGTAGGTATGGTTGTTGTTGCTTATATAATTATGATGATACTGACACAGGCAGGAGTCCTGTCCAGTTTAATGAAAGGGTTGCTAGTACCTCTTTGTATTTATGCTATTATTGCAGTAGCTTTGAACTTAACCGTTGGTATTTTAGGTGAATTGAGTCTGGGACATGCGGGATTTATGTGTGTGGGTGCTTTTTCCAGTGCATTTTTCTCCCTTTGTTTCAAAGAAACTATGGCAGCAGGTCCAAGATTCTTTCTGGCGATTATCATTGGTGCCTTAGTAGCAGCTTTGTTTGGTCTGTTAATCGGTATTCCGGTTCTAAGATTGCAGGGTGACTATTTGGCAATCGTAACGTTGGCATTTGGTGAAATTATTAAAAACGTAATCAATGTTTTATATGTTGGTCGTGATGGAAATGGATTACATTTTTCTATGAAAGATGCCCGTTCCTTGAATTTGGAAGAAGGCGGACAAGTATTGATCAATGGTGCACAGGGGATTACCGGGACACCACATGATTCCAATTTTACTGTAGGAGCTATTTTACTGGTAATCACTTTAGTGATTGTATTGAACCTGGTAAATTCCAGACCAGGCCGTGCCATCATGGCAATTCGTGATAACCGTATTGCGGCAGAATCTGTAGGGATTAATATTACAAAATATAAATTACTTGCATTTTCTATTTCGGCAGGTCTGGCTGGATTAGCAGGCGTATTATATGCACATAACCTGTCTATTTTACAGGCGCAGCCGAAGAACTTCGGATACAATATGTCCATTATGATTCTGGTATATGTAGTTCTTGGTGGAATCGGAAATATCAGAGGTTCTGTAATCTCTGCAATTATTCTGGTTCTCCTTCCGGAATTAATGCGAGAACTCAATGACTATCGTATGTTAATTTACTCTATCGTATTGATTGGAATCATGCTCTTTAACTGGGCTCCGAAAGCAAGAGATTTTAGAGAAAAATACTCTCTTAAGAGACTATTACATAAAAAAGACAACTAAGGAGGAAATATAAATGGCATTATTAGATGTAAAGAATTTAGGTATCTCCTTTGGAGGTCTTCGT
>CAZSBV010000383.1:0-1734 GCA_964605105.1 uncultured Lachnospiraceae bacterium
TCTATACATGAATATATTTATAAGCTATAATTTTTTGAGGATAGTTAACAAAAAGCTGAAATTTTACGAGAGTGCAGGAAATTAAGGAACATATTTCTATCGTAAAAAGAAAAAGAGTGGTATAATGATCAGAGAAGCTATTGGGAAAAGAGGAAGAAATTAAGATTCTTTGTGACCATGCAATGTGCAGAGACAGAGGTATTGCAGAAAGCTTTGGTTGTGAATTAGATTTACCTAAAACGATTGCCAATGGAGATGATTGCTGTGAAATTCGTTTTGTGAGAAGAAATAAGTAATTATCCCTTTTAGATACAGGAAATGTATGATAAAGTAATAAGGTAAATAATTTTACATATTGATGAAATGAGGGTAAACAAATGAACAAAATTATTGAATTGTTTGATATTGAGGGGAAAATTTTAGATTGTGACAATCATGGTGGTGGTTATATCAATGATACCTACTGTGTAACTTGTGAAAAGGAAGATGGAAGTAAAATTCGTTATATTTTGCAAAGAATTAACCATGATATTTTTAAAGATCCGGAAGGTTTGATGGAAAATTTTGCTATGGTTTGCGATTATTTAAAGAAAATCGTAGTTGCAGAAGGCGGAGATCCGATAAGAGAAACACTGACTGTTGTACCAACAAAGGACGGCAAAAAATTAGTGCACGTGGATGATAAATATTATCGTATGTTGTTATTTATTGAAGATACAGTTTGCCATGAAGTAAGTCAGGGAGCAGAAGATTTTTATAAATGTGCAAAAGCTTTTGGTAATTTCCAGTATATGTTAAAAGATTTTCCGGCGGAAAAATTAACAGAAACCATTCCTAATTTCCACAATACACCTAAGAGATTTGAAACTTTCTTAAAGGCAGTAGAGGAAAACAAGAGTGGAAGAGCTCATATGGTACAGGATGAAATTAACTTTATTCTGGAACGTAAGGCAGTAACAGATTCTCTGATTGATTTATTAAATGCAGGAGAGATTCCGTTAAAAGTTACACATAATGATACCAAATTAAGCAATATTTTAATGGATGCTAAAACAGATGATTCCTTGTGTGTTATTGATTTAGATACTATTATGCCGGGACTTGCTGCTTATGACTTTGGAGATTCCATCCGTGCCGGAGCTTGCTACAGTGCAGAAGATGAAAAGGATCTTTCTAAAGTGTATGTGGTTCTGGAATTATTTGAAGCTTATGTAAAAGGATTTATTGAAGGCTGTAAAGATGGATTAAGTAAGAAGGAAATTGAAACCTTACCTTTAGGCGCCAAAGTAATCACTTTAGAACAGGGAATCCGTTTCTTATCTGATTATTTAGATGGTGATTTATATTATAAAACACAGTATGCAGACCATAACCTTGACCGTACCAGAACCCAGTTAAAACTGGTTGCTGATATGGAAGCTAAATGGGATGAAATGAATGCCATCGTTAAAAAATATAGTAAGTAATTCATGTTAATAAAACAACAAGAAGATAATTAAAGTAACGCCCATCTTTTCGGATAAAACTGAAGGGATGGGAATTTTATATTCAAAGAATATGTGTAAGAAGTAATTATTCGTATAATAATTACAAGTTAGTCGGAACTTACTAAAAATTATTCTATAAATCACAAAAATCAAGAGTGTACATATTGTACTAAATTTTATACAATTAACCTATTGTAAGCTAGTATCCCTTAATCTGCTAGCATGTTTTAGAAGGAGAAGTACCTAT
>CAZSBV010000384.1:0-1733 GCA_964605105.1 uncultured Lachnospiraceae bacterium
CTGCATACATCTGCATACTTACCTGATTTACAATCATTCTGGCAGATAAAGGACAGATTTCTTCTAAAACCATAAGACCATTTTCATGTAAAGTAGAACCGGTTTCCACGATATCTACGATAACATCCCCCAATTCCACAATAGGACCTAGTTCTACAGAACCATTCAATTTGATAATATCAACGGTCTGATGCTTCTTATTATAAAAATAATCCTTTGCAATATTGGGATATTTACTGCACACACGAATCATCTCATGATGCTGTAATAATTCTTTGCTCTTTTCCGGTCCGCAGACACACATACGGCATTTGCCGAATCCCAAATCTAATACTTCATATACCTGTTTTCCTTCTTCCAACAAGGTATCTTTACCAACTACGCCAATATCCGCAGCACCATACTCTACATAAGTCGGTACATCTGGCCCTTTTGCCAAAAAGAATTTTAATTTCAATTCTTCATTTACAAAAACAAGCTTTCTGGAAGATTTATCTTTAATTTCCTCACAGGTTATACCAATTTTTTCTAATAACTCTAACGTTTTATTTGCTAATCTGCCTTTCCCTAATGCAAAGGTAAGATAACGTTCTTCACTCATTGAGAAGCCTCCTCTATTTAGTCAGATAAATTACCTGATGGATTCCATGATTTTTAGCATACTCATCGTACTCACTTCTGGATTTTGATGTATCACATCTCATAAGCTGTACATTTACCCCTTTATCGCGATGAGTTTTTGCTTCCTTCAATGCTTCTGCAAATCCAAAACCATCATATACAATCAACAAATTATTGTCCTCAACAGCAATTTCAATTTTCTGTCGTTTCAATGCCTGCATTAAATCATCAATTACGATAACAAAGCCGATAGCCGGTGAATTTTTCCCAAAATAAGGAAGTAATTTATCATATCTACCGCCTTTTACCACTACATCACCAATTCCAATGGTATAAACTTTGAAAATAATTCCGGTATAATATTGATAACTGCTTAACATTCCTAAATCAAAGGAAACATATTTTTCAACATTATATGCACACAAGACCTCATATAAAGATTGCAATCTTTCAATAGCTCCCTGTACCAACGGATGTTTTGATAACTTGCCGGCTTCTTCCAACATATCCATAGAACCAAACAAATCTTCGATTGCCATAATCACATTAATCTGGTCTTCCGGAATATGTTCTGACTGCAAATACTCCTTTACTGCAAAAAAATTTTTATTGGAAATATAGTTGCGAATAATTTTTTCCTGTTCCTCCGTTAAACATAAATCTTCGCATATTCCTTTAAAATAATCAATTTCTCCAACACTTACCTGAAACTGTTTTAATCCGGTTTCTAATAAAGCATCAATTAACATGGCAATCATCTCACCATCTGCTTCTACGGAATCATCCCCCATAAGCTCAGCACCTATCTGGGTCGTTTCTTTTAATTTCCCTTGTAACAGACTGGTATTGGAAAAAGTATTTCCCAAATAAGACAAACGCAGCGGCAAGTCCTCTTCCGCAAAATATTTTGCCGCGCATCTTGCCATGGATGGCGTAAAGTCAGGTCTTAAACACAAAATATTTCCGTCAGAATCAAAGAATTTAAATAAATCTTTTGCCGGTGTAGTTCCGATCTCTTTACCAAAAACATCAAAATATTCAAAAGTCGGTGTTTGAATATCCTGATAACCATAAAGATGAATCTGTTTATGTAATATATTTTGTATTGCCAG
>CAZSBV010000385.1:0-1729 GCA_964605105.1 uncultured Lachnospiraceae bacterium
AAAGAAGAAGTACTGTCACGATATGAATAAAAATCTACTGAGAGGAGAATTGCAATGAGTTTATTTGGAGATGCTTTTGATATTAGTGCAGGGGCAACGCTTGGAAATCTTGCAGTAAAAACAGGCTATAAAGCAACAGAAGAATTTTTAAATGCAGCAGAAAAAAATGCTTATAATAAACTACGTTCAGAAAGTTTCGACCCTGTTGTTAGACAAGACTTAAATGATATTATGGTTCGTGGAATGTTACAAGAAAAAAATTATCCATTTCTTACAGATAAAGTACAGAAAAAAGATAATTTTTTTACAAGGCATAAAGCACTTTGCATTATAATTATAGCCTTTTATTTATTTGGGGCATATGGAAGAGATATAGTAGATACATCAACGATGGTAGATGTTACATATTTCCTTGTTGCGTTATTGTTGATTTGTATTTTTGCTATAATCTGCAAGAAAATAAAGCGTGGAAAAAAGAAATTAATGGAATCGGGTTATAAGCCAAAACTAATAAAAGACGGTCAACAGTATTGGCACGTGCGAGAATATATTAGACAGGCTTTAGCTTCGGGGCAAATGAGCGTACAAGACGCTATTATTAAAATCAGTAATACAGAACTTGGGCGACAGTTTCCCGATACAGTAGATGAAATTGAAGCAAATGCGTTTTTTTACAGACAGAAATTAGGGTTGTAGGTATATTATAAAAACAAGGTCGGGGAATCCTCGACCTTGTTTTTATATCAAATGTATCTGTAAAAATGATGTCTATTTTTCAATAGTAATAAGATAAGAAAGTATATTGAAAATAATGCAACATTAAAAATGGTTGAAACAAAAGAGGCAGTAGATTTTGAAGAAATTAAATTATTAATAACATCAATAGATGAACAGATTGAGGAGTGTGTAAATGATGCGGAAGTGTTGACGTGTACAGAAAATAGATATAACCCCTATAATAATTTAGTTTATTTATTAGGTTTAAAACTTATGATATTTACAGGGATTGACTATGCAGGTATACGAAAATTAGAAGCAGATTGTTTTGATTGTAAAAAATTAAAGATTACAATAAATACCTATACAATTCATGTTCCAGATAATTTAGGAGACATTGCTTCGCCCATGACGAAAAATCAAGGGTTGAGGTGGTGTTATTTCTTATATTCATAAGTTCACTAAGAAGATGGTAGAAATACCGTCTTTTTCTTATGAAAAAATTTAATCAAAGGAAGGAGATTTACATTATGTTGTACGATTATGCGAGAGTGAGTACATGAGATCAGGCAAAAGACGGTAATAGTTTAGAGGCACAGGAGAATGCCTTACGGTCAGCAGGAGCAACAGAAATATATGCTGATGCATTTTGGTACAAAAACACATCGCCCTGAACTGGATAAGCTGATGGCTGTCATGCAGTCAGGGGATACTTTACTAGTAACAAAGTTAGATAGAATTGCAAGAAGTGCTATACAAGGAATTGAGCTGATACAAACATTATTAGGTATAGGTATTACGGTTCATGTACTTGATATGGGGTTAATGTTGCAGCAGACGTTGTAAATAATGATGATGGAACATTTACAATTAAACAGGGTACTGTTGACGTTAAAGATGCTCTTTCTTTTTTTTAAAAATGTAACAATATATATAGTGAAAAAAGTATATATATTGTTGGAGCTTTCCAAGTTTAAAATTAAAAAAAGAATTCCTAGTTCGGAACCGTACT
>CAZSBV010000386.1:0-1721 GCA_964605105.1 uncultured Lachnospiraceae bacterium
CCAATAACCGGAAGCTGAGCGAGAAGGAAATTGAGGAATTGAAGAAGATTATTGAGAATGCGTGATAGATGGACAGTAGAAAAATAAGCTTATAAAAAGCCTGTTTTGGTTAATATATTAGTCAAAACAGGCTTTTTTATTGATATTAGATAATATATTAGCTATAATATATAATATTATTATATGTAGAAGGTGCAGGTGAATATGATGAACCATTATGTATGGGAAACACCAGAAGAAATAGATTTGGCTGTTGCAGCCAATGCTAAGAAGTTACGAAAAAGATTAGGGATATCACAACAGAAATTGAGTGAAATGTCAGGTGTCAGCTATGCCTCTATAAAAAGATTTGAAGCAACAGGCAATGTTAGTCTTTTGTCGCTTACTAAAATTGCAATTGCATTGGACGCAGTAAAGGGAATAAAACATATTTTTACAAATGTTCCATATAAATCCATCCAGGAGGTAATAAATGAGCAGAAATGATATAAAACCGGGATTAAAAACGTTAAAAGTAAAATATCATGACCGTTTGGTTGGAATACTTGCGTTAACTAACTATGGGAAAGTGGCATTTTCATATGACAATGAATGGTTAGAAAATGGTTTTTCTATAAGTCCGTTTTCGTTGCCTTTGGAGCCAAAAGTATTTATTCCTAATAATTATATTTTTGACGGATTATTTGGAATTTTTGCAGATAGTCTTCCGGATGCCTGGGGGAGACTTTTGTTGGAAAGAATGTTGAAGGAGTATGGCATACAAAAAGATATTACGGTTCTTGATAGATTAGCATTGATAGGGAAAAACGGAATGGGAGCTTTGGAATATGAGCCGGATTATGAATTAGGTGAAGAAATTGAATTAAAAAATTTTGATTATTTGTCAGAGCAATGTCAAAAAATTCTTCATACAGAATATTCTGAAGAACTGGACCTTTTATATAAAATGGGTGGAAGCAGTGGTGGTGCCAGACCTAAGATTTTGACGAATGTTGACAACAAAGATTGGATTATCAAATTTCCCGCACATGTGGATTCTAAAGATATAGGGTTTCAGGAATATATTTATTCAAAATGTGCAAAAGAATGCGGTATAAATATGACGGAAACAAAACTTTTTGCATCTGAATTATGTAAAGGGTATTTTGGGACTGTTCGGTTTGATAGAGTTGAAAAAAATGGTAAAAAATATAAAATTCACATGGCATCAGCAGCAGCTTTGTTGGAAGCAGATTATAAAGCACCGAGCATGGATTATCATACACTTATGAAATTAACGAGGATTCTTACAAGAGAAAATAAAGGAGATTTAGAGAATATGTTCCGTAGAATGTGTTTTAATGTATTTGCACATAACCGGGATGATCATGCAAAAAATTTTAGCTTTTTATATAATGAGGGGCTTAATGGTTGGAGACTTAGTCCGGCATATGATTTAACCTATAGTAATACCTATTTTGGAGAGCATACAACATCTGTAGATGGAAATGGTGTAAATCCTGGAGAGAAGGAAATTATAAATGTAGGTTTAAAAGCAGGTATGAAAAAGAAAAATAGTATTTTTATTATGGAACAGGTTAGAGAATGTGTTTCAAAAGATTTGAAAGAATTTATATAATCAAAAAAGCAGAGTATTGTTAATAAAAAATAAATATGATATAAAAGTATCTATCCGGGGAAACAGGTGTAAGTCCTGTACGAGCCCGTCGCCGTGACATACG
>CAZSBV010000387.1:0-1712 GCA_964605105.1 uncultured Lachnospiraceae bacterium
GCAGATGTTATTGTTTGTGAAGCTTTTGTTGGTAATGTTATCTTAAAATTATACGAAGGTGTTGGAGGAACCCTGATTAAGAAAGTGAAAGCGGGTATGATGACAAGCTTAAGAAGCAAGATAGGTGCACTTTTAGTAAAACCTGCTCTTAAGGAATGTCTGAAATCTTTTGATCTGGAAGAATACGGTGGTGCTCCATTGCTCGGCTTAAAAGGCCTGGTCGTAAAAACACACGGCAGTTCCAAAGCTGTTGAAATCAAAAATACAATTTTACAGTGCCAGACTTTTAAAGAGCAAAACATAAATGAAAAAATAAAAAATATTATTGTAAAAAATGATGAACTTGATTAGAACAAATTTTTTACAATGAAAAAGAAAGGAACAAAATAATGGAATTTGAAAAATTAAAAAAAGTAATTGCTGAGGTATTAAGTGTTGATCCGGATGAAATTACAATGGAAACTACTTTTGCAGATGATTTAGGAGCTGATTCTTTAGACGTTTTTCAGATTATTATGGGCTTGGAAGAAGAATTTGACATCGAAATTGCACCTGAAAGTGCAGAAAATATTACAACTGTAGAAGAAGCAGTAGAATTAATCAAAGCTGCTATTAACTAGTACTTTAGAAAATCTCCTTTGGAGATTTTCTTTGTGTTGCTTAAAGCATAAACTCGAAAGCCCGCAAGGGCTTTTTCGAGTTCAAACGCTAGATTGTTAACCGCAAGTTAATAAGTTAGCGTATGATGTTGCTTTAATTTTTTAGGAGGTAAATTTATGGCAACGGGTCATGCACTCGATGAATTAGAAAAAAGAATAGACTATGTATTTCAAAACAAAGCACTTTTAAAGCAGGCACTTACACATAGTTCTTATGCAAATGAACAGAAAATAAGAAAAAATGGCGATTATGAACGATTGGAATTTCTGGGAGACGCTGTGCTGGAATTGATTTCCAGCGAATTTCTTTTTAAAGAGCATCCGGATATGCCGGAAGGAAAACTTACTAAATTAAGATCCAGTCTGGTCTGTGAGCCTGCATTGGCACAGTGTGCAAAAGAAATTGATTTAGGATCCTATATGCTTTTAGGGAAGGGTGAAGAATCCACAGGTGGTCGTTTTAGAGAATCCATTACATCCGATGTTTGTGAAGCACTGATCGGTGCATTATATCTGGATGGTGGTTTTCAGACAGCACATGATTTTATTCATAAATATATTTTATCAGATATAGAAAATCGAATTTTATTTTATGATAGCAAAACAGTTTTGCAGGAAATCATTCAAACAAAACCTAATCAGAAATTGATTTATGAGTTGGTGGATGAAATCGGTCCTGATCATAACAAAGAGTTTGTTGTGGAAGCTATTTTAAATGGTGTAAAAGTAGGTTTTGGACAAGGTAAAACCAAAAAAGCGGCAGAACAAAAAGCGGCTTATGAAGCCATTCTCGCAATCAGAGAAATGGAAGAGTATAAATAGAAACGGAAAAGTATCAGATGTATTTAAAAAGTATTGAAGTTCATGGATTTAAATCCTTTGCCAATAAAATAACTTTTCAGTTCCATAATGGAATTACAGCTATTGTAGGTCCTAACGGAAGTGGAAAAAGCAACGTAGCCGATGCCGTTCGTTGGGTTTTGGGGGAACAAAAAATTAAACAGTTGCGTGGTTCTTCCATGCAGGACGTTATTTTCTCCGGAACAGAAATGC
>CAZSBV010000388.1:0-1706 GCA_964605105.1 uncultured Lachnospiraceae bacterium
CGGATAGCATTTTTCCAGTTTCATGAGTCGGTACAAGAACAAAAAATAGTCTTCCCCGGATGCTTCCCTCACTTTGTCTATTACCACTTTTCGCTCCTGCATATCAATACTCATATAACTACTCTTCACCTGCAGAAGTCTGCTTCCATTCATGCTGTTTCAGCCGTTCCCTAAAAGTCCTAAACTCATCTTCTGACATCCCGGAGGCTTCTCTTGCATCCATCAGGCTTGCTCCCTTTTGAAGTTTACAAACAGCTTCCACTTCTGCCATTGTCTCACAGATAAAACTACCATCATCCAAAGGCTTCTTTTCACCGGTTATAACGATACGCCCATCTAAAAAGTGTAAATCCAGATTAAAAGCACCGGCAATCTTATACACTTTCCTTAACAACTCTTTGACCGCTCCATCTTTTTCTTCATCCCCGAACTCATCGCCCAACATTCCATAATCGTAGAGTACTTCGTACAAAAAATCATTTGGAAAGAGAATTCCTACCACCTTCTCTATTTCTTTATCCTCATAATCAGCTAGATATTCTTCTAAATTTGCTTCACACTCTTCCCCAGTATAAATCTCAAATAATAATTCCTGCAAATCCATATCTTCATCTAAACTCTCTAAAACAACATATTGCTTATCTTTCATACGAAGCTTAGTTCCACCATGCATTATATACTCCGTATATGTTGGGTACTCGGAAGAAAAGCTCAGCAATTTGTATCCCGCATAATAAAATACCTCATATGCCTTTCTTAGTTCTTCTGATAAGATTTTTGCAAAAAACAACATTTTTTCCATTATTTTTCTTCTCCATTTTTCTTAAAAATTTCATTTTCCGTTTACATACTAATATTTATTTTTCGTCATCCTAATACATCATTTTTCCGTTTCTAAATCGTACACCATAGTCATTATCAATCCCATATCCTTCCATACGATATATTACATAACCATTCTCATCCTTATCAAATCCGGCATAAAATCCAATGTGCCTGAGCACTTCAAAATCACGTTTTCTCATCCGTTCTGTTGCCTCCGGGAACAATTTAAAATACAATTCCTCGGCTTTTCCATAAACCTCATATCCCATTAATTTTGTTAATCGTTTTAGCCGTTCCAGATGCTCCTGCTTCCTTGGGGAAACTTCTTTTGTCTCTCCTGCTTTCTTTCGTTTCTTCGCGATTCGTTTTTGAATACCCTCTGAATAATCACTGACATCCTTATATTCATCATAATTGATATATGCATTTTTGTCTCTTGAAAAGTAGACCTGTATCAGACCAGCATCCATCAAGTCCCTGATATCCCTTTGCAGTGTACGCATATTTATTCCCGGAAGATGAAACCTGATTGTAGACAATCTTGTGTCTTCATCATTTTGCTGAAAAATATCGTACAAGATCAATTGCCTTTCTATTTGCTTTAATTTCTTCCAAGCCATAAAACAACTCCTTTCCCAATCTCCTTTATTTTTCAATCCCTTATATTTAATTGTCAATGTACAGTAATAATCTTTTATCTATATTATCACAATTTTAATCGCAAAACGACAACTTTGCAGTTTATCAAAAACAGCCATCTAATGTATCAGAAAACAGCCCCTCTATCAAAAATATCCATCACAAAATACCCCCTTTCATTAGACACTTTTTGTCTAACAAAAGGGGGTACTTCAATGATGAATACTATCTATTATTTTCAT
>CAZSBV010000389.1:0-1703 GCA_964605105.1 uncultured Lachnospiraceae bacterium
GGATTGTTCAGGGATTAGCAAAAATATATCAGGAACCTTGCTGTTGGAATTGACAACCACTATGGCTGTTGCATGGTTATTACGTCATCCGGCTAATATGCAGGTTCTGGCAGGTACTATGAATGAATCCAGATTGAATGAAATCTGCAAAGCTTGTGAGATACAGCTTTCAAAACAGGATTGGTATCAGATTTTCATGGCAGCAGGAAATATTTTGCCATAAGAGTCAAGGAGGGATATGCAGGTCTCTGAGGCATCAACATTTTTATGAAGACTGCGGTATTCTCGTGGTGACATTCTGTATTTTTCTTTAAATACACGGTTGAAAGTACGTTGGCTTTCGAAGCCGGAATTTTCCAAAACTTCCATAATTGTCTGGTTTGTATATAGAAGTAATGCATGGGCATACTCCACTCTGGTCTCATTTAAATATTGATTGAAGTTACGATGAAAAGTACCGGAGAATACTCGGGACAAAGCGTAAGGACTATAACCCAGATCAGATGCTATGCTTGTCAGGGTAATGGACTCACGAAAATGTTCGGCAATATAAGTAACGGTTCTGTATACAATATCATCAGTTCCCAAGGTATTTTTATCCACTAAATGATAATAAGGGAGACTTCGGGCGAGAATGATTTGTGTATAGGCATGATAGAGAGTGTGCTGCTCTGTACCTTTACAATATTTACGAAGATTTTCTAATGCATATGGAATATCCTTGTGCAGTTTCTTGGCTGGAATTACCGGATTGCCGGGGCAGTACTGTTGTAGAGTCTGCTCATAGCCGGAACACAGAACAGGAGATACCATAACGTGCATGGCAGTGCATTTCTCGGTATTGAAGACCTGATAATGGTGAATGGTGTCCGGGAAAATAATTGCAAAATCACCGGTCTCCATATGAAACAATTCCTGACTAATGCCCAGCTCCAGAGTACCGTTGGTTACATAAACAAATTCGATGCATTTATGCAGGTGAGGGGAAATATGTCTGGATTTTCTGTGAAAAACTTTTAAGGTATCTTTGAAATCTTCGTAAAGTGGCAGCATAAATATCTCCTTTAAAAATCGTGGGTTAAACATAGTATATTATATAGAAAAATAAAAATCAGGTTAATAATAATAAATAATAGTATAATTTTTGGTAAATACAAGGAAAAAATTGAATATAAGCTGAATAAGTGATATTATTAATCCAAAGATAATATTTTTTTAAACAAGAAAGGGGTAGATTCCAATGAGAACAAAATCTTTATTAACGGAAGCTTGTTTTGCAAAACAGGGTGATGTTGCAGCAACAGTTGCACTTCCACACACATGGAATGCATTGGACGGACAGGATGGAGGAAATGACTATTGGAGAGGTATCGGAACCTATACAATTGATCTTCCAAATCCTACAGCAGGCAAAAAACAGTACATCGAATTCAAAGGTGCAAATCACGTAGCTACTGTATACTGTAACGGACGTGAATTAGGAACACACAAAGGTGGTTTCTCTACATTCCGTTATGACTTAACAAGAGCTATGAAAGCAGAAGGTAACGTGCTTACTGTCGTTGTAACAAACGGTGTAAGTGATGTTTACCCACAGAGTGCTGACTTTACTTTCTATGGTGGTTTATATCGTGACGTAAACTTTATCGAAGTAAATGAAGCTCATTTTGATTTATTAAAAGATGGTACAGATGCAGTATTCG
>CAZSBV010000390.1:0-1700 GCA_964605105.1 uncultured Lachnospiraceae bacterium
ACATTTCACGTCCTTTGCGTTCGACACCATCATCCTCGAAATGAAAGGTTAAATCTAGTTCCTGCACCTCCCATTTTGTCAGTAATTCCGTTGAAATGTCACAAGCGGTGTCTGTAAAAATAACAAATTCACTCATGTTGTTATACCTCCATTTTATTTGTAGTTTGTCCTCAGACTGCGTTTAAGATAATGCTGACATCCGCTTCAATATCCATATTCTTAAGCACATCATACATATCGTTATTACATACTGCGTATGGTGTCTGAATCACAATATCACTTCTACTCTTTGCCAATTCTCCAATTGCATATCTTCTGGATAACTGTTCAAACTCCTTCTGTATCACAGACTCCTTGATATGTCCTTTGTTTTCCTTTACACATGATTCATTCCAGATTCTCTGAAAATAAGTATGTAACTGCTGAAACGAATTCCCCATCCCCGACGAAGTATGATAAACCAACATAATTATCTTACTTCCACAATGTGGACATGTAATCTGAATTTTTCCTCTTCCTTTTGGAACTCGTATCAGTTTTTCAGTGTTCTACACAAGCCACAATACACACCTTGATATTTGGCTTGCTCTTCCTTAGTTAATTCCTTTTTGTTGCATACAATTGTACCAAACATACTCTAGTCCTTTCTCTTTTTTTACACTACGCCTCATTCTAATATTGAAATCTAAACTGAAACGAAACAAACCAGACTTTTCAAAGCCTGGCTCGTTTCAATTTTGTTAGAAAAACATATTAAAAATTCCTAAAATTCCACCTACTATGGCTCCAAGATTCACAATGGTATTTAACTCTTTTTTCATGACGGAAAGAACCATTTCTTCTAAATCTTCAACACACATTTTATTAACCTTATCTTCTATCATTTTAGCTATATTAAGTTGTCCCATAATATTCGAAACAGCGGTTTCTGCAGCAGCGCGATACATAGAAACCACCATTTGCTTTAAATCATCCTCACTAAGGTTCAGATCCTCGCAAAAAAGCACAATGGATTTTTCTTCCACTGCATTAACTCTTGAGACAATTTCTTGCTCTATATAGTCCTTTCCATTTTTATCAATATACTTTTCTATTTCTTCACCTATCGGTTGCAAAAAGGAAGAAATTAATTCATCCTTCAAAAGCATTTCTAACATTGTTCCTTTGGTCTTTTCTTCTATAATCTTCCGGCTCTCTGTTGCAACTGTGGTTCCGATGTCAACTTTATGTACTGCATCTAATACTTGCTCTGTCAGATTGTTTGCAATTCCATTTTTCATTTTTTCATATTTTTCTTCTGATTGAAAAAGTTGTAACATACTACTATGTATATCCGTTGACAGAGTATCCATGAATCTGTCTACAACAACATGTTCCGTTTCGGCTGACAAGATTTTCTCCTTGATGTCCTCTTCTGTAATTAGCGTCGTGGCTACAATGTTTCCCACTGCCTTTGCCAACCTTGGTTTCCCTTTCGGAATTGCTCCTGGTGTAAAAGGAATTTTATGCCCCCATACTTTGATTTCTTTTCTTGGATAAAACAACATTTTTACAGCAATATAATTAGTGAAATAACCGATTACTGCACCAATGACTGGTCCAGACAATTTTTCCAAAATCATTTATCTTTCCTCCATAACACTCATATAAGCCGGACGTATAATCTTATCCGCACAAATAAGTTCTTCAATGCGATGCGC
>CAZSBV010000391.1:0-1693 GCA_964605105.1 uncultured Lachnospiraceae bacterium
AATCAATGTAATTTTATTTTTGATAAATTCATTATGAAAATTTCCATAAGCATAAGCTGTACAATCCGCTGCAATTAACAGATTTGCATTTTCAAAATATGGTGCATTAACCGACACAAGTTTAATCTGTACCGGCCACTGAGACAATTGACTGTTTACATTTGTGGTTGGAACAGAGCATTCATTGCTTTCACGGACAATTTTTTTAGAGCTGCTTCCCGGACAGCCACAAGGCAGATTTGCTTCCTGTTTTTTCTGCTTAGCTACTAATACCGCTGCTTCATCGTATGCCGGTGCTTCTCTTTCTTCAAAAGTAATGGCATTTGTTGGGCAAGCCGGCAGACAATCTCCCAGACCATCGCAATAATTTTCACGGGTAAGTTTCGCTTTTCCATCTATCATCTCAATAGCTCCTTCATGACAGGCAACAGCACAAGCTCCACATCCATTACATTTTTCTTCATCAATTTTAATTATTTTTCGAATCATATTTTCCTCCATACAAAATAACATCTATTTTTCCAGGCTGCTTTCTCTATTTCAAAACAAGACAATTCTGTTTACCAAATTCTCAGTAACACATTTTACGATATATCTATAACATATACCTTTAATCTTGCTTTGACTTTGTATCTCAATTATAATAAAATAATTATAACAAGTCCGTTGTTTTTACAACACATCATTGATTTTAAAAGGAGTCTCCATGAAAAAATATCTTCATATATTAAAACGCACCCAACTCTTCTCCGGCGTTGATGACACCGAAATCTCTGCTATGCTGACATGTTTACATGCACAACTTCATACTTATAAAAAAGGGGAATATGTTTTCAGACAAGGGGAACATATTGATAAGATTACTGTATTATTAAAAGGAAAACTGCTCATCCAGAGAGACGACTTCTGGGGAAACCGAAGTATTATCCATGTCATAAATATCGGAGAAATGTTCGGCGAAGCTTATGTCGCGCCAGAAAGCGGTGCTCTTCTAAATGATGTAATAGCTGATGAAGATAGCGAACTCATTTCCTTTGATGTTCGTAAGCTTATTCTGGTCTGTTCTTCTGCCTGCCGCTTTCACTCCACAGTAGTTCAAAACCTGTTTTTTGCAATTTCTGAGAAAAACAGGAAACTGGTGCAAAAATTGGGACATATTTCCAAGCGTTCTACAAGAGCGAAATTAATATCCTATTTATCCGAAGAGGCGAAAAAACATAACAGTGGGACATTTACCATCCCATTTAACCGCCAACAATTAGCAGACTTTCTTTCTGTAGACCGTAGTGCCATGTCCAACGAGCTTTGCAAAATGCGTGATGAAGAACTTATCATATTCGAAAAGAATCAATTTACATTATTACAACACGAGGATGTCATATAATTATAAATTGCGAAACCATTTATAACCAATATTTCCCCTTTTGGGATAGTAGTTTGCCTCTCCGACAGTCGAAATTTTCTGCTCTATACAAATATGAATTGTCTGGTCATCTTACTCGACTGACAACCAGACAATTCCATTAAAAGTCTGTTAAAAACATTTTTGCAATACTGCTTAAACCAAAGCTATCAGCAACATTTTCTAGACCTAATTTGATTTCATCTCTGCTGAAGTTATTTACTTCTAAAAAATCGTCTGTTTTGTCATTCAAGTATGAATAAAATAATAGTGCGATTTCTAAACTATTCA
>CAZSBV010000392.1:0-1686 GCA_964605105.1 uncultured Lachnospiraceae bacterium
AACAACTTAGAGAGAAAGGACAAAGCTCTCTGGACCAATCAGGGGGAAGGCGAAAGACTTCATTACAGACAGTTCGACACGGCCTTTGAAGAAGCAGAATATATTGCTTTTGATATTTTGAAAAAGAGAAGAAATCAGGATGCGGACTATGGTGATTGCGCCATTCTTTATAGAACCAATGCCCAGTCCCGTATTTTGGAAGAACGTTTCGTAAGGGAAGGAATTCCCTATGAACTGGTAGGCGGAACCAATTTCTATGCCAGAAAAGAAATCAAAGATATGCTGGCGTACTTAAAGACCATAGATAACGGAAAAGATGATCTGGCTGTAAAACGAATCATTAACGTTCCAAAACGTGGTATTGGTGCTGCCACATTGAATAAAGTGCAGGATTATGCGGATGAAGAAAACTTAAGCTTTTTCGATGCCATGTGTCAGGCAGACAGAATTTACACGTTAGGAAAAAGTGGAGTAAAATTAGCTCCTTTTGTAAATATGATTCAGGTATTCAGAAGCAAAGTAAAAGTATATGGTCTGAAGAAACTAATGGAAGACATTCTGGAAACCACAGGTTACATTGAATATTTAAAAGAGACCGAAGAGGAAGACGCAGAAGACAGAATTGACAATATCAACGAATTGATTACTAAGATTGCTGTTTATGAGGAAAGTCATGAGGAACCGACATTAAGCGAATTTTTGGAAGAAGTAGCCTTAGTAGCGGATGTAGATAAGTTAAAAGAAGATGACAACAGAGTTCTTTTAATGACACTTCACAGCGCCAAAGGTCTGGAATTTCCTCATGTATATCTGGCAGGAATGGAAGATGGAATTTTCCCAAGTTATATGACTATTATGGACGAAGATCCTACCGCTATCGAAGAAGAGCGTAGATTGGCTTATGTAGGTATCACCCGTGCCATGGAGGATCTGACACTTACCAGTGCCAGAATGCGAATGATTCGTGGAGAGACCCAGTACAATCCGGTCAGTCGTTTTGTCAGAGAAATTCCAAGTCATTTGATGGATAACAGACCATCACCGGCACCGAAAAAAGAAGCGGTCTACAAAGAAGATTCTGCAGAACGTCTGTCTTTCAAATCCAAACCATTCGGCATGAGTGGACAGACTCAGGACGTCAGTTTCCTTTCTTCCGGAATGGGAGCCACCAGATCTTCCAATATGACTTTTGCAAAGCCAAAAGCGGTGGTAAAACCAAAAGCAACTGCTTTGGAAAACAAACCTTTTATTGCCAAAGGTCTGACTGGGACAGGGCTTAGTAAAGGAGCCCCTGCAAGTCAGGGACTGGATTACGGTGTTGGAGACAGGGTAAAACATATTAAGTTTGGAGCCGGAACCGTAAAAAATATAGAAGCCGGTCCAAGAGATTATCAGGTAACCATAGAATTCGATGGGGCAGGGCAGAAGGTCATGTATGCTGCATTTGCCAAGCTGAAGAAAATTTAAAAAAACTTTTTTTATATGTAGTAAAATAAATGAAAAAGTGGTATCATAAATTAAAGCATTTTAGGAAAGAAGGTACAAGTATGAATAAGATTGATGAGCTTTTAGAACTTTTAAAGGGCAACGTAGCAAAAAAGGAAGAGAAAAAATGCTGCCCAATCGCTAAGATTTTGGCTGTTGTTGGTGTAATAGCGGCTATTGCAGCGGTTGCTTATGCTGTGT
>CAZSBV010000393.1:0-1679 GCA_964605105.1 uncultured Lachnospiraceae bacterium
ACTGCTGCCAAAGAGATAATTCCCATAATAAGAATCACGGTACGATACGGTATTATTTCGCCTAATATTCCGGCAAATACCTGAAATGCAATGGAGCCAATAGAAAAAATTGCACTGAATAATGCATTAACTCTTGCCCTAATCTTCCCCGGTAAATAAGATTGTACCGCTGTCTCACGTACTGTTGCACTAGTAGTTCCAAGACCTCCACAGACAAAACGATTCACAAGCATACATGGATATGGTGTGAACAAAAGAATCATATCCGCAATTTGATATGTAATATACACAAACTTCGTCAGACCATATCGTTTCTTTGCTGGAATTTCAAAACGATATTGAAACATTCCACTAAGCACTCTGCCTACCATTTCTGCACTTTTTAAGAGTCCTAACATAGTTACTGACAGCAAAGGATTAGTTTGATAATAGGCTTGTATAGCAATGGCTGTACCTTCCGAAGTTCCACTCATAATTGCCATGTAGGTATAAATATTACGGATTCCCTTTTCTTTTTTGAGATAGGTAAATCCCTCTTTAATATCTTGTTTATATTGATGGATGGTATATTGAGAATTCTTATCTTTTTCCTTCGAACACCCCTTTGGGCTATTTTCCGGCTTTTCTTCCTGTACCTGACTCTCTATCAGAACAGAAATACAGCTAATAGCTGCTACCATAAAAAACAATTTACTCATACTAATTTTTTCATAAAGAAACGTAGCCACCGGAGACATCACAATGGTAACCAGTGGATATATGGTCCCGCTAATGGCATATCCTTTTTGCTCAAAGCCGACAGGAATCAAATCCGGATACCAGGCACTGTAAGCTAATCGGTAAAACACCGATATAGTTCCTAAAATAAGACTTAGAACAACATAAACAAGATACTGAAACTCATAATTAGAAATCCAAATTCCCATGATAAGATAAACACTCATCATCAAAAAATCCAAACCAACAATCCAACGTTTTTTCTTTCCTTTGTCTATAAATGGCGCCACAAAAACAGATAACAAAACATCCGGCAAAAATCCACATATTAAAACAATGGCTGAAAGCATGGTCGACTGGGTATTTTCAAATACTAAAAGACTAAGGGGAAGATTCATAACCTCTCCCCCAATAATAGATAAAACTGTTGCCAATGTTATACAGGTAAAATTCTTTGTCCAAAGGGTTTCATTTCTATTACTCATTATCTACATTCTCCGTTCACTATCATAAAGGAGCAGCATCTGCTGTCTTAACTACTCTTAGTGTAGTATTACCTTTAAGTCATGTAAACAATATTTTTGTGAGAAATTCACCCCTTCAGAACTTCATTTAAGCATATGATTTCTTTATCTTCGAAGAAATTTGTTCTTCAAACTCCAATGCTTTTTTATACTTTCTCTGCCTTTTATAAGCTTCCATAATCATATCTTTGTAAAAATACAAATGCCCAAAGGAATAATTCTTCTTTAAAGATTTTTCTAACTTTTCAAGTAATTCCAAATACTCAGGATTATCTAAATAATTCTCTTCACACTCCATACAAGCTTCCTGATATCGCAAAATCTCAGCCTCATTCTCCGGACATTCTTCTTCCATTCTTTTTTTCATCTTTTCAAGAAATTCTTTACCTTTTTCTACTTCTCCTTTTCGTATATAAGCCAGCCCTAATTTATGGTAAG
>CAZSBV010000394.1:0-1676 GCA_964605105.1 uncultured Lachnospiraceae bacterium
TTTTCTTTTGTATTATCTTATCATCTTCTTTTATTCTTAAACTTATTCCCGCCTATAAACATATCGTCATATAAATCGGTATATATAGTATTCCTTCTTCAAACTGCAAATCCTTGGTATATATAATGTATTTATCTTCCAACTTAATAGGGTACTTTTTGGTAAATAAATCAAATGATTTATGCGTTTTGTACGAGGATGATTTTACTTCAATTGGGCATATTTTTTTCTTTTTTACAATAAGAAAATCTATTTCATATTTCTTTTCTTTCACAGCATTTTCAGTGCATTCTGTAAACTCATGAAAATATAATTCATACCCTTTTGCCCGAAGCATCTGGGCAACCATATTTTCCATTATCATTCCCTGATTAATGCCCAACTTATCGAAAATAATTGCTTTATACAAGTCTTCTGCCGTTTCATCACTATTTTTCATAATTTGAGTAATCAATAGTCCTGTATCTCCCATATATAGTTTGAAATTACTTCTATCTGCATACCCTTCCATTACTACTTCCGGAGTGGTTATATGAATACACTCATTCCCCATCATTGATTCAGCAACAAAATTTACAGCATCAACATAATTTTTATAACGCGCGTTTTTATCTACCATTGAAAACTTAAAATGTGAATTATGGTTCGATAATTGTTCCGGTATTGTTTTAAAAATAATAGAAGCCTTCTCCCTATTATCTTCATCGTATTTTTTCAAATCGGCCTCATACAGAAATAATATATTACGTTTTACAAAGTCTATTTCTTTATAACTTTTCCCTTCTACAAATGCTGCCACTGCCTGAGGCATTCCTCCTACTACAATATAAGTCCGAAATTTTTGCATAATTTTACGATGAATTGTTTCACCTAATGGTTTCCGTTTTGTATAGGCATCTTGAATAGCCTTTATTGTAACTTTGTCATTTTTTGCCCATAAAAACTCCTCAAAATCCATCGGGTACATTTTAAGTGCATATTCTTCTGATGGAATCAAAATATCTTTTACGTTTTTCTTTATAGAAATAAGTGATCCTGTTTCTATATAATCAAATCGACCATCCTGAACTAAATATTTAATTGCCTGTCTTGCAAGTGGGAAAAGCTGAACCTCGTCAAAAATAATAACGGACTTTTTTTCTGGAATTTCTTTGCCTTTTAACAAGAACAAATTCCGGAAGAAAGTATCCATATCTCCTATATTATCTTCAAAATTTTGCTTTATCTCTTTTCCTTCTTTTGCGAAGTCCAAAATAATATAATCTTCATATTCATTCTGAGCAAAATTTTCTACAATGGTACTTTTTCCAATACGCCTTGCCCCTTCTATCAATAATGCAGTTTGACCTTTTGAAATTTCCTTCCATTCCAACATTTTATTATATATTTTACGTTTAAAAACCAATGAAATCACCTCCTTACATACTTATACTATCATATTTTCCCGTTTTTTTCAATTTTATGCCCATCTTTTTTCCCGAATTTTCATTATTTATTCATTGTACTTTTCCCGAATTTCCATTTTTTGTCAAAAACTTTTTTCTTTTAAAAAAAGCATTGTTTACAGAATCTATTAATACTTCTATAAACAATGCTCTATTTCTATTTATAATCCCCGCAATGTAACACGGGTACTTTCTTATTTTCCTGCTTTAATGTGGCCTGTACATCAATCA
>CAZSBV010000395.1:0-1675 GCA_964605105.1 uncultured Lachnospiraceae bacterium
TAAAACACCAAAAATATCCATGTTTTCCTCCCGTCTTCATAAGACTCTTTTTGTATTTTTTACAAAGTATCATTCGCTTGCATTTTCTCACATTCTCCTGCTTTCGCGAATTTCGTTCTTATTATACCAAAATCAACTATATTTTTCTACCATAACACACTTTAATATATAAAATGTACTTTTTCGCCCAAATCGGATACCGCTATTTTACTTGCCTGTGCCTTAACTTCTCCATCGGTTTGTATCCACATTGGTTTTTTTGCTTCAATGACTGCTTTTTTTCCTCTAAACATTTGAATTTCTTTGAATCTTACATGATTGCCATCAAATGCAGTCGGAATAATTCGCAGAACTCTTAGTTTGGCAGCATCGGATGCTACACAAAAATCCAAGAGACCATCATCTGCTTCTGCATCAGGACAGAATTTAAATCCTCCGCCTTCATAATGATGTACCATTGCTACCGCAAAGAACATTCTTTTTATTGGAATTTCCCGGCATTCATCGAGAATCATCTTACCATCGATCATTTCAGACTGAATCAACTGCTTTAAGGCAATTCCAAGGTAAGTAAGTTTTCCCAACTTGACCTTATTTAAAACATTTTTGACTTTAGATCGTGCACTTTCCTCACAAACGGCAGCGTCAAATCCCATACCGCAGCCTACCATAAATCTACGGTCCGGAATCGCTACTTCTTTACCATCTAAAAATGCTTTTTCATAATGTACCAGTCCCATATCCATATAAGCTTCTTTTTCCGCTTTTAAAATAGCCTCCAAAGCTTCTTCCGGATTTCTGGAAATTCCCATATCCCTTGCCAGGTCATTGCTGGAACCGGTAGGAATATAACTGATTACTACTTTTTTGAAATCTTCAATTCCCTGAATAGCTTCGTTGACTGTACCATCACCACCTAAAATTACTATGTGGATCTTGTCCTTTTTACTTTCCGTAGTAAGTTTTTTCACTATTTCTTCCACATGTCCCACTCTTTTTGAGAATACGACCTTATACTCTACCTTTTTCTCATCCAGAATCTTTTGAACGCGTTTCCAGTATTTTTCGCCCAACCCGGTTTTTGAGGTAGGGTTGACTATAAAATAATACATTTTTTCTCCTTTTTAATTGTAAATTAATTCTATTTTATCTATATAGTGGTGTAATATTAAATTTATGCCATTTTTCCCAACTAATTAAATTTAAAAAATCTTTGACAAATTTTGTATCCTTCTACAGAAATACGACGTCCACCTTTTCCCGGAAGATTCATACACTGACCTAACAATCCATAACGAAGTTTTCTAAAGATTCCCTGATCTTTTTCTTTTATGTACTTCCACAATTCTTTCTTCTTTCCCAAAGATTCCTCTGTATTGGCACGAATCAACAGAATAGAAGAAACTGTAGTAATGATATCCAGATAATTCATCATATAATGTCTACACTTACGATTTGCACTAATCATCTGCTTATTATCAACCATATAATCCATCATGATTTTATTCACACGAATCTGCTGATCAATTCTGCTAATCATAACTTTTTCATTTACGGACTGATCTTCTCTTCCAATATAATAACGATAGAAATTCACATCCATATAATACATGCGTTTTACGTATGGCAATGGTTCAAATACAAAAATATTATCTACATAGAAAGTATGTTCCGG
>CAZSBV010000396.1:0-1670 GCA_964605105.1 uncultured Lachnospiraceae bacterium
TATCGTGAAGACGAGTTTATGGAAAACACCGACAAGAAGAAAATCTTAAAGAGGTTGCTTTCCTACTTATTTGAATATAAAGTCACCATTTTATTCGTGCTTCTTTGTATGGGTGTAACGGTAGGAATATCGTTAATAAACCCACTGATTATTGAGGAAGCATTGGATAATTATGTGGCAAATAAAAATATGCCGGGGCTTTTGAAATTGGGAATATTTGCTTTGGTATTAAATGTTATTTTTGTAGTCATGGTCAAAATCAGAATGCTTGTTATGGCAAAGATTACCAATAAGATTTTGTTGAAAATCAGACAGGATTTGTATGAACATATTCAGACGTTATCTTTTGCTTTTTTTGACAGCAGACCAACGGGAAAAATTTTGGCAAGAATTATTGGGGATGTAAATTCCCTAAAAGATGTTTTGAATAATTTTGTTACCACTTTAATTCCGGAATTTGTAACGGTGATTGGTGTTGTGGTCATCATGCTTGTAAAGAATGTATGGTTGACTTTGGCAGCATTAAGTACCTTACCATTAATGATGGCAGGTATCTTCTTTATCCAGACAGCGGCTCATAAGCGTTGGCAGATTTACAGAAAGAAATCTTCCAACCTGAATGCTTATGTTCATGAAGATATTGCCGGTATGAGTGTAGTACAAAGTTTTGGAGCAGAAGAAGAAACACGAGAAATATTTGCGGATTTAATAAAAGAGCATAGAAACGCTTTTTGGGATGCCTGCCGTTTTGCGGATATGTTTGGTCCGGTCATTGATTTTTGTTGGGGCATCGGAGCCATGATGTTGTATTTGGTAGGAATTAAAGTTTTAGGAATTGAAAATATTTCCGTAGGGTTATTGGTGGCTTTTGGAACTTATATTAATATGTTCTGGCGACCCATTATGAATTTAAGTAATTTCTATAATAGTTTGGTAACCAACTTAACTGCAGCAGAACGAATCTTTGATATTTTGGATACAGAACCGGATATTTTTGATAAAGAGGGTGTAGAAGAGTTACCGGAAATTAAAGGTGAGGTAGAATTTTCTCATGTAAGTTTTACATATGATAAGGGAACCTCTGCGGAGACTAAGGTTTTGGAAGATGTTAGTTTCCAAGTAAACCCGGGAGAAACCATTGCTTTGGTGGGACCTACAGGAGCAGGAAAAACTACCATTGTAAATCTCATCAGTCGTTTCTATGATATTGAAGAGGGAAGTATTTTGATTGATGGTTATGATTTAACGAAAATTTCTATTGAGAGTCTTCGTAAACAAATGGGTGTTATGACTCAGGATAATTTTATTTTTCATGGAACTGTGAAGGACAATATTTTATATGGAAAACTAGATGCCACAGAGGAAGAAATCATCGAGGCAGCCAAGGCGGTGAATGCCCATGATTTCATTATGAAAATGGAAAAAGGTTATGACACAGAATTGAAAGAACAGGGAGCAGGACTTTCCATAGGACAGCGGCAGTTAATTGCCTTTGCCAGAACTATGATTTCCATGCCAAAGATTTTGATTCTGGACGAAGCCACTTCCAGTATTGATACTCATACGGAAATTTTGGTACAGAGAGGTATAGAAGCGCTGCTCGCAGGAAGGACCAGTTTTGTTATTGCCCATCGTTTGTCTACGATTCAGAATGCGGATCGGATTTTTGT
>CAZSBV010000397.1:0-1663 GCA_964605105.1 uncultured Lachnospiraceae bacterium
CCGGAATTTGGAATGCAGAACAGATTATTGCTGGATAAGATCAATCCGGAAAAGAAAACAGTTACCATCGACGGCAAAGAATATGTCATGAATGACTGTGATTTCCCGACCATTGATTACAAAGATCCATACAAACTGACTCCGGAAGAAGAGTTTGTTGTAGAAAGATTACAGCATGCGTTCCGTCACAGTGAGAAGTTACAGAAACATGTACGTTTCTTATTTGCTAAAGGCGGGCTTTATAAAATTCATAATTCGAACCTTTTATTCCATGGATGCGTACCGATGGATGAAAACGGAAACTTCAAAAAGGTAAATGTATATGGAACCGAATATCAGGGAAGAGAACTTTATGATGTTTTAGAAAATTATGCCCGTAAAGGTTACTATTCTAAGAATAAGACAGAAAAACAAAAAGGTCAGGATATCATGTGGTATATCTGGACCGGTCCGAACTCTCCGGTTTACGGTAAAGATAAGATGACTACCTTTGAAAATTATTTCCTGGAAGATAAGGAACCAAAGAAAGAAACCAAGAATGCATATTATCGTCTTTATAATAAGGTAGAAATTGTAAACAAGATTCTTAGGGAATTCGGTCTGAATGAAGAAACATCCCATATTATCAATGGTCATGTTCCGGTAGAACTTAAGAAGGGTGAAAGACCAATCAAATGTGGAGGAAAACTCTTAGTAATCGACGGAGGTTTCTCAAAAGCATATCAGAATAAAACCGGTATTGCCGGTTACACACTGGTTGCCAATTCTCATGGTATGTATCTGGTTGCTCATGAACCATTTGAATCCAAGGAAGCGGCTATTCGAAATGAAAGTGATATTTTCTCAGATTTTATCAATGTAGAAACGGCTATGAAGAGAATCAATGTTGCCGACACCGATCAAGGCGTAGAAATCAGAGAAAGTATACGCCAGCTGGAAGATTTGCTCAGTGCATATCAGGATGGTATTTTAGTTGAGAAAGGTGTTTGATGAATAAAAAGGAATGAGAGCTCTTGGATTGCTGTCATGGCAATTTTGGGAGGAATTTTTGGTCAGTATAAAGAAAAGCAGACAAGAATGTAAGGAATTATAGTCTTGTCTGCTTATATTTTATCTGCTTAAACTTGCTAACAATAGTAAAATAAAATAATATTGGCATATGAAATAGTTAAAATAAGGAATTAAATCCGAGATTATCTTGCGTTGCCATTGGTAGCATTTCTGTTATTTGTGGTATTTTCAGTGTTAGTAGCATCTTTCGTGCCATCGCCAATATCTTCAACAGCGTTGCCGACACCATTACCAACATCTTCTACGGCGTTACCAACGCCGTCAATCACGTCGCCAGCGGCATTACCCACACCGTCTACAACTCCTTCTACAGCGCCACCAACAGTTCCATCTCCATTTTCAATAGTGCTTCCGTCGATAGGGTTTGTGGTTTCGTTGCCATTTCCATCAGTTGTATTTGTAGTGTTGTTCATATCTTCCTGCATGGTGCTTTCGTTGTCAGCGGGAGTCTCGGTGGTTCCGTTAGGAGTTCCCACCATATCTTCCTCAGTTTGGTTGGTAGTAGTACCGCAGCCACAACCTACAATGAGTCCGAGAGCAACTACAAGAAGAAGTACTGCCAGTACATTTGCTAAATTTTTCATTGTTTCCT
>CAZSBV010000398.1:0-1657 GCA_964605105.1 uncultured Lachnospiraceae bacterium
GCTTTGAATTTAACAACTAATTCTTTTAAGTCATCAGCGTCTAATTCAACGTCAAGTTTAACGCCTTTAGCTTCTTTCATTTCTTCAATGATGCTATCAAAATAAGTTTTGGACATTTCCATAACTACGTCAGAGAACATCTGAACGAAACGACGATAGCTATCGTAAGCAAAACGAGGGTTTCCTGTTAATTTAGCTAAACCTTCAACCACTTCGTCATTTAAACCTAAGTTAAGAATAGTATCCATCATACCAGGCATGGATGCACGGGATCCGGAACGAACGGACACTAAGAGTGGATTTTCTATACTACCAAATTTTTTGCCAACAACTTCTTCCATTTTTCCAATGTATTCATAAATCTGGTTCATGATTTCATCGTTAATCTGGCGTCCATCATTGTAGTACTGTGTACACGCTTCTGTACTGATTGTGAATCCCTGAGGAACCGGCATACCTGCATTTGTCATTTCTGCAAGGTTAGCACCTTTGCCACCGAGAACTTCACGCATGTCTTTGTTACCTTCTGTAAAAAGGTATACATATTTTTTGCTCATTGGTCTATACCTCCCTTTATGTATTATTAAATATGACATTTAATATGTTAATATTATAGCAAATAAATGTATAAAAAACTAGGTAAAATACTTAAAAATATGGTAAAATATTCACACTATTTGTTGGCTGTTCGTAAGCCTGCGAATGAGGTCTGAATAGTCATAGTAAAGTATGTTTACGGGAAGGAAAAGAAAATGGATTTGTTTGAATACATGAGACAAAGTAACAAAGAAAAAGAGTCTCCTTTGGCAGCAAGGCTTCGCCCTACGACTTTGGAAGAAGTAGTAGGACAGCAGCATATTATCGGAAAAGATAAGTTGTTATACCGTGCTATTAAGGCAGATAAGATCAGTTCCTTGATTTTCTATGGACCTCCGGGAACCGGAAAAACCACATTGGCAAAAGTCATTGCGGGAACTACCAGTTCAGAGTTTGTGCAGATCAATGCGACAGTTGCCGGTAAAAAGGATATGGAAGAAGTGATTGCGAAGGCAAAAGATAATCAGGGAATGTATGGAAAAAAGACAATCCTTTTTATTGACGAAATTCACCGTTTTAATAAAGGACAGCAGGATTATCTGCTGCCGTTCGTGGAAGATGGAACTATAGTTCTTATTGGGGCAACTACAGAGAATCCATATTTTGAAGTTAACGGAGCGTTGCTTTCCCGTTCCATTATTTTTGAGTTAAAGCCATTGGAAATGGAAGATATTAAGGAACTGATTCGAAGAGCTGTTTATGATAAGGAAAAAGGAATGGGGTCTTACGATGCAGTCATTGATGAGGATGCTTTGGAATTTTTGGCAGACATTGCCGGTGGAGATGCCAGACATGCCTTAAATGCTGTGGAGTTAGGTGTTATGACTACGGAAAGGAGTGCCGATGGAAAGATTCATCTGACCTTGGAAGTAGCCAGCGAATGTATTCAGAAAAAGAAAGTAAAATATGACAAAAGTGGTGATAACCATTATGATACCATTTCAGCATTTATCAAAAGTATGCGTGGGTCAGACCCGGATGCGGCGCTTTATTATTTAGCAAAAATGTTATATGCGGGAGAAAGTGTGACTTTTATTGCCAGACGAATTATGATATGTGC
>CAZSBV010000399.1:0-1650 GCA_964605105.1 uncultured Lachnospiraceae bacterium
ATATTGGTACAAATTCAGGTTGCTTTTCAAGAAGATGAATTTTTAAATTTGACCTTAAGTACGATGTAAGATAACTAAACTCTGCGTCTGAAAGATCTGATGAAAATGACCCACAAAAAACATTTAAGACATTATCCTTTAATATAAGTCTCCCACATTTTTCCATGTAAATCCCTGGCATATTATATGGAAGCTGTGGTTGGCGACGCACCCAATAATACTCAACATCAGTAGTTATTGAGTCTCCATGTCTAATTTTCTTTCCACCTTGTTCAGATACAGAAAATATCGCTCCCTCAAATGAAAAACCATCTGCATAATCAGACCAATGCTGTGAGACAGTATCTGCCTTATTCATTGGTTCATAGCAAATATGATACTTGTGCCCAGACAAAGGGATATAGTCCAATGGTATTAAAGCAGTCTCTTCACAAGAAAATCTTTCATTATTAATTCTATATGTATTCTTTCCACCAATCTTTACTGATATTGACTCCTTAATTGCTTTTTCCATAAGCCCAGGCGGTAATGCTTTAAATCCCATATATAAATAAAAGTCACCCGAAGAGTTTTTTCGCATGTAGATAGGCAATCCTATCCGCTCATAGACGGAATCCGTGGGACTACCATCAACACGCCTATCACATTCCACAGAAACAGTATTATTTTTATCCGGATAATGGGCAAAATGATTATTTTTTCCATTACCAGTTAAATGAACTGCTTCTCCACATTCGGGACAAATAAATCTATCCCTACTATAATGTCGAGAGCGGTCGTATTCATCTGCATTTGCTTCTCTTTGTTTTCCTCTGACATAAAAATCCAACGCAGTTTTCATGCGACATCCTCCCTATATCGTAACTATTTTCTTAATCTCCTGAATTAAATTCAACCAGTTTTTCCCAATCAATAGCCCCATCATCTTTACAGAAATTATTTGAGAACTCTCTGATCAATCTATTTGCCGCCTTATTGTAGCTTTCTTTATAAGAAGCAACATATTGTTCCGGCAGGGTTCCCATGAAGTTGATTATCTTAATATAAAATTCTTCATCCCCAGTAAGTTCTGCCCAGAACTGCTTTCCAGCTAATTCCTGATACATCTTCGGCTTACCTCTGCCACTATCCTTTTTCTTACCGTAACAGTACCCGATATAAGCCTCATATCTTGCCTTAGCCTGCTGTGCCAATTTTGCTGCTGCCATAAAATTCTGTTCCTGGCGTTTTTTGCTATCGGCATTGAATACAGAAGGTCCACTCTTCACAGCTATAGCATAGATTGTATTACTATCATCATCTTGTATCATTAAATCAATGCCTTCTGCCAAGGCTTTATTTCCACCACTTACTGCTATAGCAATTGGCTCAAAAAAACAATTTCCGAAAATGGTCTCCTCGCTAGATGTCACAAAGGCACTTAAAACAGATTCCACTATCTCTGAGGCACTTTCCATCGCCTTTGCTCGGTACAAATATGGATTCTTTCGCTTTATTACTTTCTTGATATCAAGAGTGTCAATTTTTTCTATCAAGGTTCCATAAAATGTTTCCAATGCTTTTGCTATAGCCTGTACTACTTCTGATTCATCATAAGAATTGTTAATAGCCATATTAATTTACTCCTAATTCCATTGCATTTTTAATATC
>CAZSBV010000400.1:0-1638 GCA_964605105.1 uncultured Lachnospiraceae bacterium
AAGATAGGATCAAGTACAACTGTTGCACGAGCCATGTAACCACAATCTTCTAACAACGCAATCAAGAAGTACATAACCATTACCAATGGAAGGAAGCCAACAACGGCTCCCACACCACCGATAATACCGTCTACTAAAAGTGCCTGTAAAAATGGAGAAGCATTTTCAACAAGCCCTGCTACCCATTCCTGGAAGGTTTCAATCCAACCTACTAAAATATCAGCAAGCATAGGACCAAGTGTGGACTGGGAAATATCGAATACCAGGAACATTACTACGGCGAAAATAGGAATGCCTAACCATTTGTTAGTGAGGACCGCATCGATTTTGTCCTGATAATTTTTGTCTTTTGTGAAAACTTTTCTTGTTTCAACTTCTTTTACAATTTTATTAATAAATTCAAAACGTTTTTTGTCTGCTTCTACTACAGCTTCTTTGTTATGTAAGTCTACATCTCCCTGAGAATACGGAGCTTTCTGTCCCTGTCCTTTTAAGGAAATAGCTTTGTTAACTACATCTTTTAAACCGTTATCAGTTGTAGATGTAGATACTGTTTTAATTACCGGACATCCCAATTTTTTGCTTAAAAGTTCAACATCAATTTTAGTATCTTTTTTTTCGTTGATATCACTTTTATTCAAAGCAACTACTACGGGAACACCAAGTTCCATCAACTGTGTTGTGAAGAATAAACTACGACTAAGGTTTGTTGCATCTACGATGTTAATAATCGCATCCGGATTTTCATTCTTTACATAAGCACTTGTAATACTTTCTTCAGAAGTAAATGGTGACATGGAGTATGCTCCCGGTAAGTCAACTGCAATCACTTCTTCTGTACCATCAAAGTAGTTTTTCTTAATAGCGCTTTCTTTCTTTTCTACGGTAACACCTGCCCAGTTACCTACTTTTTCATTTCTTCCTGTCAGTGCATTGTACATGGTTGTTTTTCCACTGTTCGGATTTCCTGCTAACGCAATTCTCATTTTTTCCCTCCTCAAAAAGATATTTCTTATCTTTTGTGTTCTTTTTATTTATCTTTACACTTAGTTTGTGTCAAAGTTCTATTTCGCTCACGTTCGTTAGTTCGGACTAACCCACAAGCATAAAAAATAGCGATTCTCATCACTATTTTCCAAAAGCTACACTAAAATAGCCTCTGCCAAGTCATTATCAATATTGTATCGTCCATCTTTAATAGACACTACACATCCACCTTTTAATCTGGATACTACGGTAATTGGTTCCCCACTATAACATCCTAAAGAAAATAAGAACGCTACTAACTCTTCATCATCAGCTGCAATATCTTTTACAATATATTCTTCACCAACATTTGCTTCTGCTAAGTTCATCTTATCCTCCGTAATGTTACAACATTATTTCAAACTATCATCAATTAGTCTTATCTAACTTTAATAACTATATAACAGCTTCTGATTTTTGTCAATAGCTATTTTATTTTTAGTCTATTTATCTCTATTCCCAGGTAGAAAATGCACATTGTCATTTTCCACCCGGATTGTTTTTATTATGGATTCATCCACTCATTTATCCTTCTATTAAATTATGTACCCTGGCTTTAAATATCATAAGAATCATACTGAACACGACTCCATAAAGAACTGTCAACGTTGC
>CAZSBV010000401.1:0-1632 GCA_964605105.1 uncultured Lachnospiraceae bacterium
TATGATAGAATGGAAGAAATTTTTGTTCTAAAAAAAATACAATTTTTTTAAAAAGAGAAAGGAAACAAAAAATGTTACATACAATTGAAACCATCAATACCGCAGTGAACAACTTCGTGTGGGGTATTCCCGCCATGGCTTGTATCCTCGGTGTTGGGCTGTACTTGAGTATTCGTACCGGATTTATCCAATTTCGGAAATTAGGATACTCCATGAAAATGACTCTGGGAAAAATCTTTACCCAGAAAGAAGCAAAAGACGGAGCTATTACTCCTTTCCAGGCAGTATGTACTGCTCTGGCATCCACAGTAGGAACCGGAAACATTGCCGGTGTTGCAGGAGCTATCGCCATCGGTGGTCCCGGCGCAGTTTTCTGGATGTGGGTATCTGCTTTCTTAGGTATGTGTACCAAATTTGCAGAAGTTATCTTAGCCGTTCATTTTAGAGAAAAAAACGAAAAAGGCGACTGGGTCGGCGGACCTATGTACTATATTAAAAACGGATTAGGCAAAAAATGGACCTGGATGGCAGGTCTGTATGCAGCTCTTGGTGTTCTGACCGTATTCGGTACCGGAAACGCTACTCAGGTAAATACGATTGTTGCTGCTGTCGACTCCGCATTGCTCAGCTACAATGTAATCGACTCTGGTCAGACCGGAATGGTAAATCTTATTATCGGTATCGTGATTGCAGTTGTTGTTGCTCTTGTTTTACTTGGTGGTATTAAACGTATTGGTAAAGTTGCAGAAGCTCTGGTTCCTTTTATGGCATTATTGTATATTGTTCTGGGATTAGGCGTTATCCTCTTGAATATTTCTAATCTGCCGGCAGTATTTGTATCTATTTTTCAGGGTGCTTTCAATCCTTCTGCTGTGACCGGTGGTGTAGTAGGAACTATGTTCACCAGTATGACAAAGGGCGTGTCCCGTGGTATCTTTTCCAACGAAGCAGGACTTGGTACCGGTTCCATTGCCCACGCAACAGCAGATACCAACGAACCCGTAGCTCAAGGCTTATATGGAATTTTTGAAGTATTTACAGACACGATTATTATCTGTACTTTAACAGCTACTACAATCTTAATCAGTGGCACACCAATTACCTATGGTCAGGCAGCCGGTGCCGAACTTACCATTAGCGGTTTTGTAACTACCTACGGCAGTTGGGTAACATTATTTACAGCTATTGCATTAGTATGTTTTGCTTTTTCCACCATTTTAGGCTGGGGCTTATACGGAACCCGTTGTCTGGAATTTTTATTTGGTTCCAAAGTTAACAAACCATTCATGGTTGCTTATTCCTTAGTTGCCATCGTTGGTGCCACTATGGATTTAGGTCTTCTCTGGAGCATCGCCGAAACCTTTAATGGTTTAATGGCAATCCCTAACTTAGTGGGATTATTCCTGTTATCTCCGGTAGTATTTAAATTAATCAAGGAATATTTTGCCAAAATCCAAAACTAAATTATACGATTTATTTTTTAAAGAGTGTTTTTCCAAACACTCTTTTTCATTACAGAAATTCCCACAAAATCTTCGCGAAATTCTTTATTTTCTGCTTGTGATTTTTTGTATTTCCTATATAATATATATTGAGAAAAAAGGAGGATGTTAGTATGCCAAAAAGAAACGA
>CAZSBV010000402.1:0-1630 GCA_964605105.1 uncultured Lachnospiraceae bacterium
TTTGCATTCTCATAATTAATGTTATATACAGGGTTAGATTTTAAAGAAGATTTTTGATTAGTTTCTTCTTTATTTAATGTATCCTTTTCTAAAATAAATGAAATATCATATGTATGATCCATCATTTCTGAAATGGTTACCTGAAAATAACTTTTATATTTATTACTAATATAGTTTAATGCATGTGCTTGATCTGATGGAATCAGAATCACAACAACATCATCCTTAACTTCATAACATTTTAAAGGTGCTACCCAGGTACTATAAGAAATTTCTGATAAAGAATATTCCTTTTTCAAAGTATCTTTTATTAGTTCCCAGCTTTGTTTTATAAAGTCCATTTTATTCTCCGTTTCTAACTTGTAAACATAAAGAATAGAAAATAATTTATTATTCTTTATGAAAAAATCCGATAATCTCGCAATCCTATACTATTTTATAATACCCCATAAAAATACAAATATCAAATCATTTTTATAAGAAATTATGTTAACTATCCACATTCTTGAATTGTTATTATGTGAATTAAAGAAATATTTGTGGATAATGTGGATAAAAGTATTCAACATGTTTTTTACTTGAAATTAAAGGAAATGTGAAAATTATACTTTATTTTTACACCTTAAAAACAATAGTTATCCACAAGTTTTAAACATTTTGTGGATAATGTTATGTAAATAAATTATTATTTATAAAATTTTTTTATTATATATTTTATTTCTATATCTTGTAGCAAAGGTTCTCGTTAAATTACTAGATATAGTTTTAAATTAAAATCCTTAATTTTCCTTGAAAAATAAAGGAAAAATTTAAATTTATTTACTTGACGTATTTGGATTATTCTTATATAATTGCAATGGTATTTTCTAACATGTATTGTGAATATATGTGTTCACATGTAACAGAAAAAATAGTTTACCTTATATAATAGATATTAGGTAGTGAAGAGGAGGTGTATCTTTCATGAAAATGACATTCCAACCAAAAAAGAGACAGAGATCTAAAGTTCACGGATTTAGAGCTAGAATGAGTACTCCAGGCGGAAGAAAAGTATTAGCAGCTAGACGTGCAAAAGGAAGAAAAGTATTATCAGCGTAAGCTTAGGCCGCATTTATGTGGCCTTTTTTTCTCTGTATTAAGAGAAAATGAGGTATTTTAATGAATTTTTCGGAAAGCTTAAAAAAGAACAGTGATTTTAAAAATGTTTATACCCATGGCAAATCTTATGCCAATAAGTATTTAGTAATGTACGTGTTAGAAAATGATCTGGGTAAAAACAGAATTGGAATTTCTGTAAGTAAAAAAGTAGGAAATAGTGTGGTAAGACATAGAGTCACCAGACTGATCCGAGAAAGTTATCGATTACATGAAAATATATTTAATAGTAGTTTAGATATAGTAATCGTTGCAAGAAAAAGCACTTTTGGAGTTGGTTTCGCTGAAATAGAAAGTGCATTATTACATCTTGGGAAGCTTCATCATGTTTTAAAAATATTTTTCTTTTAAAAAGTAATTTTTACCTATTATATATAGGAAGAAACTCTTTTATATATTTTTAAAGAAGGAAGCTGGTTAGAATTAATATGAAGAAAATATTGATTGCTTTAATTAAATTCTATAGAAAATTTAT